>JANNPM010000146.1:0-2755 GCA_031400145.1 Chryseolinea sp.
GCTGGCTTTGGATGGGTGCGCCTCGATAACCCTGCCTTTTTCCGAAAGTGAGCGTCGTGCTGCGGCCCAGGCAGGTGCTCTGGTAGAGTGGTTATGTCAAAGTGTTAGTGGGAAAGTGCGGGGAATCACGCTACTGGGAATCGGTTCAGGAGGACGGCACATGGCTATAGCCAGCGCGACCAAGAATTTTAACGGGATGTCCCATGATCTTATAGTTGTTGATTCGGATCTTTACTGGCCTTTCAAAGAACTGAATGCCGTTAAACATGCCGGACAGATCAAAGCCAGTAAAATATATTTGGTCAATGAACGGTTAAATCTGGATAACGCGGCGTTTTTGAGCGAGGCGCGTCAGGCACCGACAAGTTTAACGGTCAGCGAAACTAAAACCTTGAATACAGCAATTAGTTATCAATGAAAGACGTGCCTGTACGCTAAATTTTAGATTGCAACTAAATATTCAAATCAACAACAAAACATAAGTTAGTTTCTATTAAAACCTAAAACAAAAGGAAATCATGAAAATCAAGTCATTGCTATTAACGTCTACCTTGGTCGCATTCTCACTAGCTTTCCTTCCTCTCAACGCGCGGGCAGAAACAAGACAAGAATGTTTTGATCGATGCGCAGAAGAGTTTCTCGAATGTTTGGGGAATTGCCTCAACGATGCTGCATTAGGTGCTGTAACAGGATGCGTTGGAGGTGCTGTCTTCGGCATTGGAACAGGGCCAGGAGTTTTGGGAACTTGCTTGGCTGCTGGTGTCATTGGCGCAGGTATTGAGGGATTTCCTTGTGCTTATGACTGTGGAACCGCATCCGTTGACTGCTTGAATGGCTGTCCTCCTGAATAGTCATTTACGCAGACTTACAAATTGGATACTTTATGCTTAAGTTGTTAAAAAGCTTTAAGTTTTGGGGTGCAGTGGGCTTGGGCTTTATGGCGTATGTACTGATCATTACAATAATTAATATGACAGTTGTTTTAGCTTTTCCTGATACTTCTAGAGCGGTATTGGATATTTTAAGGTATATAATACTAGCCATTATCGTGGGACTTATTGTAAAATTTTCTTTTCCCAAAACTCAGCATGATCGTAAATAGTAGTTGCCTGTGATTCCTATGCATGGCCCAAGAGCCCAAAGTCAACTGATTTTGGTTTTTTGTGGAATTCTCTGTTTCCAAGTGGATGAGAGTTTAAGCAAAATTTACCTTCATGCGATCTGCTTGGGGAAGACAATCGACATTATGTTTAAGCCCCTTTCTCGGTCTCTGCGCTTGTCCATATTTCTTAGATCCAGCGGAAATTTCTTCCTCTCGGCACCCACTCAAAACAGCGAAGAGCCAATTTAATTTTATGAAATTACGGTCTAGTCAGGTCATGTTGATTTCTTTTTTATTATTTTGTCCCGTACTATCTTTCGGCAAAGATCCTGAAGTTCAGTCACAGGCTCAAGAAATTCTGGGAGAATCGCTAAAGAAAATGGCTTCTTTGGTCAGTTATTCTGCCGAAATTTTAAAGGAATCAAAGCAGGGAGTGGTAAAGATGGTCCATTGGCAGTGGACCGCTCCTGACGGTTTTTTGCATTCTCGGTATGAAGTTGAAAAAATGCCGCCCGAGGACGGCAAACCAAAATCTTTGCCTCCTAAACTAATCAGCCTGACCAACAGGCAGGGATCATGGCTTTTGAATGAAAAACAAAAGATCGCCATCAATGTAAAGAATTCTCCCGGAGCGACTGCGACAGCCTCTGTGCAAAAAGTGATGCAAGCTGATTTCAACGGTTATAAGGCCGAGTATGAAAAGTCTGAAATGATACATAAAGAAATTCCCTGTTGGAGGATCACGCAAAAGTTCGATCAGAAGGTGCAGGATCTAATCTTAGAGCAAACGATCGCGACTTTAAGCAAGGGCACTCAATTGAGTGAGAGTCGAACCGACCGGCTTAAAAAAAGAGTTCCAGTGTTGGTGGTTTATACTATCAGCAAAGCGGATCACATTCTTTATGGACAAGAAACATTCTCATCGTCCGGCGATAAAATTTCTTCCTACCTTATTGACAAATTTATCTTAGGAGTGCCGCTTGACGAAGGATTATTCAATGTTCCCAAAGGTTACAAAGTAAAGACCGCTCTCAATGAAAAAGAAGTTGGAGAATTTATGATTGAACTTTTCATGGGCAAATGAAGTTACTGCCTTGTTTTTTATTCTGCATTACTCCATTGAATCAACTTTTCCGCAACGGCATCGAACTTGGGAGACTCGGGAAATTGAGTGAGGACTTGTTTCAGGACTTCCTTGGCTTCGTGCTTCAGACCGGCTTTATGGAATGATTCCGCTTTGGCCACCAGAAGTCTGGGGTGCTCGGTGATATTGAATTGGCGGACTTTTTCATCGTTGAATGAAGCGACGCGGGCTGTGGCCGTAATCATTAAATCCCATTGGCGGGAAAGTTCTTTAGGGTGGTGTTTTTCCTCTGACTCGACCACTTGGGTATTGAAAAGAGCCTCAACTTGACTGATGGGGCCAGCGTGGCGGACGCCTTCCTTCCAGTAATCCGCCTCAATCCCATAAAATTTCACCAGAAGTGTGTCGGCCAGGGACTCTTGCATGAGATGAAAGCTGGCAATGTCATTCGGTGCCTGGGCAAGGAGGCCGATCAAATCCTTGAAGCAGATGACCGCCTTCTCATCATGGCCAAGAATGAGGTAAATCTGTCCTTGCAGGTTGAGGGCGGCAAGTTGGGTGGCCAGAGG
>JANNPM010000148.1:0-3049 GCA_031400145.1 Chryseolinea sp.
CGTTGATTCATAACCCACTCGCCATCTCCCAGGACACTGTACACGCCCCAATGTATAAACAGTCCGAACTTGGCATCCTGAAACCATTCGCGGGATTTCAAATTTTCAGGTGTAGGCTGATATTTTTCCTGAGCACAGCCAAGCTGGAGAGTAATGATGATCAGGAGAAGTGACGTGAAAGTGAATACGATTGGCTTCATACCTATTTAAATTTAAATTGCAACGCGCAAATTAGGTATTCAATATGAGATACAAAAACATAAGCAAGGAACTCTTTATTGCTAACCGCGGCAGGCTGGTAAAGGAGTTAAAGGCGAATGCGGTCGTTGTCGTTAATGCCAATGACATTATGCCGACAAACTCTGACGGCACCATGCGGTTCCGGCAGAACAGTGACCTGTTTTATCTCACAGGCGTCGACCAGGAAGAGACAATCCTTGTGATGTGTCCGTCATTCCCTGACAAGAAATTCAGAGAAGTACTATTCCTGCGCGAAACAAACGAACACATCGCGACATGGGAAGGTTACAAGCTCACGAAGGAAGAAGCACGGTCTGCAACAGGGATTGAAACGGTGCTTTGGGTTTCTGAATTTGCCGCTTTATTCAAAACCATGATGGTGATGGGGGATACGGAGCATGTATACCTGAACACAAACGATCATTATCGCGCTGATCCGGTAATTGAATCGCGGGAGATGAGGTTTGTTAAATACTGCATGCAAAAATTTCCGCTCCATCGCTATGAACGACTTGCGCCGATACTCCATAAACTCCGATCCATCAAATCGCAGGCGGAGATAGACCTTCTACAGCAGGCTTGTGACATAACGGCCTCGGGATTTAACAGGTTGTTGAAGTTCGTTAAACCTGGGGTGACGGAGTATGAGATAGAAGCAGAGCTTGCGCACGAATTCCTGCGATTACGGTCGCGTGGTTTTGCCTATGATCCTATTATTGCCTCCGGTGCGAATTCATGCGTGCTGCATTATGTCGACAATAGCAAAGCTTGTAATGCGGGTGAAGTATTGTTACTTGACGTAGGCGCGGAGTATGCCAACTACAATGCCGATCTCACGCGGACGATTCCAGTGAGTGGCAAATACTCTAAAAGACAAAAAGATGTTTATAGTGCGGTACTGCATGTTCAGCGTGAAGCGATAAAATTGCTTAAGGAGGGAGAGAAGTATTATGATTACCACAGGGAAGTTCAAAAGATTATGGAGTCGCAGTTGATCGATCTGAATCTGATAGATAAAACTGATATCAAACATCAGGAGAAGGAAAATGCGCTTCTACAAAAATATTTCATGCATGGCACGGGTCACCAGCTTGGGCTGGATGTGCATGATGTGGGAAATATTTATCATGAGATGGCGGTGGGTCAGGTATGGACAGTCGAGCCGGGCATTTACATCCGCGAAGAATCGCTCGGCGTACGGATTGAAAATAACGTGTTGATCACGAAGGACGGTGTATTGGATCTCATGAGAGCGATACCCATTGAAGCAGCGGAGATTGAGGAGATTATGAATTCATAGTATATGCGGAAACCAATAACAATATCGGCATTCGTGCTTGCCGCAGCATTCCTTGCGCAAGGCCATGAGTTCTGGCTTCAACCTGAGAAATATTTCATTAACACTGGCGATAGATTGACAGCCAAATTTATGGTGGGCGAGAATTTTCAGGGTGAGTCCTGGGACTTAAAAAGGCACCGTATTGAAAGGCTTGAGGTTCATGAACTGGCTGGCATAAGAAACTTGATGGATAGTTTGAATACCGGGGATGGATTGTTTCAGAACACCTTTACCGATGCTGGCACCAGGATGTTGGTGATTCAAAGCAACGATGCATTTATTGAGTTAGCTGCTGATAAATTCAATGATTATCTGAAAGAAGATGGTTTGGACGATGTATATGCCGCCCGCGAAAAGGGCAAGCTGTTACAGGCTCCAGCCCGCGAGTTGTATTCCCGGCATAGCAAGCTTTTTATCCAGGTAGGAGATAAACTGACCGATGTCCATAAAGATGTCGCGGGTTTGCCCATCGAGATTGTTCCGGACAAAAATCCCTGCGGTTTGAAAAAGGGAGATGAGGTTCACTTCCTTGTTACGTTTAAAGGCAGCCCTTTATTTGGAGCCAAGGTCAGAATATGGAACCGGTTCGATAACAGAACAACAATTCAGAATATATACACAGAAAAGGACGGTTCGATATCCATGCGCATAAGCAATCCAGGCGCGTGGATGGTGAGCGTTGTAAAAATGGTTTCTTCACAGGATTCACGGGCTGACTGGCAAAGCTATTGGGGAAGTCTGGTCTTCGGAATTAAATGAAAGCTGTTAGTACTATGTGGCAGGAACAAGCGCCTCCGACATACCCATTGCCAGTGAACTAAAGCGCCTTGCAACGGCCTGCGAAGTGCATCAAAGATTGTATCTTCGTCATAGGAAAATTTCAAGTACATGAATGGTTTGGTGCTGAAAGACAGCGGTACGCGAGGTATGACAGACAATGAGTTCCTGAGGTTTTGTCTGGAAAATCCTGCGCTTCGGATTGAACGGAATACCGATCTTGAGGTGACTATTATGTCACCCGTCAGCACGTTATCGGGATCACACAGTTCTGAGATATTTGGCCAGCTCTACCTTTGGAACAGGGAAAACGGCACTGGAATCGTATTTGACGCCTCGGTTGGCTTCACGCTGCCTGACCGGTCTGTGTTATCCCCAGATGCGAGCTGGTTGTCAGTAGAGAAATGGAATAATCTGGATCAGCAAGAGCGGAACGGGTTCGCGCCTGTGTGCCCGGAATTTATAATCGAGGTGGTTTCCAAGAGCGATGATGTGGATGTTCTTAAGAAAAAAATGCGGTCATGGATTAATAATGGCGCTTCATTGGCGTGGCTGATTGATCCCTGGAACGCAACCACTTACTGGTATCAGCGTGGTAGTGTTGAGAAAGTGCTTTACGGGATCGATCAGAAAGTTGGACCACGAGGTTTCGCGTCGGAGCCTGTCGGGCATTGCCGGCACGCCGGCGTACAT
>JANNPM010000171.1:0-6210 GCA_031400145.1 Chryseolinea sp.
GCGGCATGAAACTGTCATGCCATCCGTTGATAGAACCAGTTGATATAACGGTCGTAGCAATACTCCAGTAGGCCGTCGCAGCTGTTCCAAAACGAATTTCCTTTCCTTCCATGGCCCCCGCTGCCATGTTGATACCCATTCTGTTTATCTCTGGATTTCCCTTCAATTCATAATACAATGTAGGGAATAGCAACAGCAGGAACCCGATGGTCATAACACCAAAGATCATGTAACTGAACTTCTTTCGTTTCGAATGAAAGCCGAGGGCAAACACCATGGCAAAGGGGATGATGGTCTGTGCTACCATTTCCACGACGTTGGTGAGATAACTGGGATTCTCTAACGGATGCGCCGAATTAGCGCCAAAGAATCCTCCACCGTTGGTGCCGATGTGCTTGATTGCCACAAAGGCCGCAAGTTGTCCGCGACTTACCTGTACGCTGTCACCCTGAAGCGTGGTGATGGTGTCCTTGCCTTCAAAGGTCATTGGCATTCCTTCAATCAGAAAGATGGCAGCAACCACCAGGCATAACGGAAACAATATCCTTGTGCAGCTCTTTATGAAGAAATTGTAAAAGTTACCCAACGTTTCCTGTGCATGTGCCTGAATACTGATGAAGATCATTACTGCTGCCGCCATACCGGTCGCGGCAGAAACAAACTGAAAGAACATTAACACAAAAATCTGGGAAAAGTATGATACACCAGACTCGCCGGAATAATGCTGTAAGTTACAGTTGACTATAAAGCTGATCGCAGTATTAAATGCCAGGTCAGGAGTCATGGACGGATTGCCGTCCGGATTAAGCGGAAGCCATCCCTGATTCATTAAGATCAGCATGCCCCATAGGAACCAGATGAGGTTAATACTTAGCAACGCAACCATGTTTTCCTTCCAATCCATTTGACGCTTAGCATCAACACCACCGATCTTGTGAATAAGCCTCTCGAGCGGATTGAATACAGCGTCCAGAAAAGTATTTTCTCCGGCATAAACACGTGCAATATATTTTCCCAGCGGGACGGCGAGCGCGACTGCAACCAGGAAGGTGAGTATCACTCCAAAGATTTCTGAATTCATGTATTATTATTATTGTTTTAGTTGTCACATGGAATGCCAGACCAACTTATCGTCACTTTGGGTGAACAAGGTGCATGGCCATTTCATGCGTTAAAATTTTTCAGGTTTAACCAGTACATAACACATGTACAGGAACACAAGAATTGAAATAATGAACAGGGCGACCATACCATTTATATTTTTTCGAAGTAATCAATTGCTTTAAAAAAGACGGCAAAACAGGTAAGTCCTGCGAGTGTTAGTATAAGGGTCATCATTTTAAATCCACATTTGACTACCCGGTAGGCAATCTGGATGCCCGCAATGGAAGCACCTAAATATCAATTCGTTAGGAATACGCGAGGGTGATGAACCCTATGAAATCAAGGTGGTGGTTCCGAAAATCAGAAAATGCAGGTCAGAGCTGGTATTCCTTCAGCTTAAGATAAAGGGTAGAAAGGCTTATGCCGAGCAATTTGGCTGCCTGCGTCTTATTCCCCTCAGTATGTGAGAGGACGCGAATGATGTGATTCTTTTCTACGGTATTTAAATCAAAAGAACTGCTGTTGCTTTCATGATTAAAGTCGGATGGCAGTACCGTTGTGTCTAATTGGTCACCAGACAAAATTACGCATCGTTCGATAACATTTTTTAGTTCACGTATGTTGCCTTTCCAGGCATGCTGCAGCAGTGACTGTGTAAATGCTTCACTCATCTCCGGCTCCTTTTTATTGGTCTTGAGTGAAAACTCTTTGCAGAAATGTTTCGCCAGCGCCGGGATGTCATCTTTTCTTTCCCTAAGCGGAGGTAATGAGATAGCAAATACCGACAACCGATAAAACAAATCATTTCTAAAGTTACCGGATTCAGATTCTTTTTCAAGATTGCGATTGGTTGCCGCAACGAACCGCACGTTGACTTTTTTCGGCTTACTTTCTCCGATGCGATAGAATTCTCCAGTCTCCAGCACACGCAGCAACTTTGCTTGCAGGTCAATATTCATCTCACCAATCTCATCCAGGAATAATGTGCCATCATGGGCTTCTTCAACGTATCCCTTCTTACCCTTTGTTGCACCGGTAAATCCTCCTTCCGCGTAACCGAAAAGCTCGCTCTCCAAAAGATCCCTGGGAAAGGCACTGCAGTTCAAAGCGACGAAAGGCTTGGCTTTTCGCGGGCTTTCATAATGGATAGCTTGGGAGAATACTTCTTTACCTGTTCCGGTTTCCCCAAGCAAAAGCACAGTTGTGTTCGTCGCTGCCACCTTGCGGGCGAGTTCAATAGATTCTAATAGCCGTTTGCTTGAGCCTAAAATATTTGAGAAACCGAATCTGCGTTGAAGCTTTAGCTCGAGATTGTCGATCTTTTGCTGCATCAACGCTTTCTCCGTGGCCCTGCTGAGCAATGAGATAATTTTTATCTGGTGATCGCCCTTGGTTAGATAATCAAAAGCACCAAGCTTGATCGCTCGTACACCATCTTCAATGGTTCCAAACGCTGTCAATATCAGCACTTCTATACCTGGGTACTGCTGCTTAATCTTGCCGGTAAGTTCAACGCCATTTGTATCCGGTAATCTGACGTCGGAAATAACGACCTGAATAGATTCCTTGCTTAAAAGTTTCAGCCCTTCCTTTGCCGTACCTGCCTGAAACACAGTA
Organism: Chryseolinea sp.; assembly: GCA_031400145.1. GTDB lineage: Bacteria > Bacteroidota > Bacteroidia > Cytophagales > Cyclobacteriaceae > Chryseolinea. The sequence goes on from JANNPM010000171.1 coordinate 2,722, forward strand.
TAGCCTTCAAGTTGAATAACGCGAGCCATGAGGCGTCTCAAATTTTCCTCATCGTCAATAATCAGAATGCTCGCCAATTTGTAACCTTTGAATGTAAAGGTAGAAAAACGCAGGGAGAATGACCTTCTAAATGTCCTGCTCGGAATTTGGTCCGCGGCCCCAACGGAGTTGTGGCATAGCACCCGCAAAGATAGCGTTTTTCACTTTGCACTTTCTTCCAGGTCCTTGGCGCATCGAAACCCAATATGCACCATAGAGGATTCCGGGGTCGATGATGAACGCCCCGTTACCTGAAAGCCGTGGCATACTATAGGGTCGCAAAGGAATGATCCTCCTCTGGTCACCCGCCTTGTTGCCGGATCCAACTCTGCCTCACGACCTTGCGGTTCAATGCTATCCTGCGTCCACTGCCAAACGTTACCACCCATGTCTGTAAGACCAAGCTTGTTCTTTCCAAAGACTCCCACGGGGGAGGTATAGGCAAAACCATCTTCCTTCGTGTTATAGTTCGGAAAGCTTCCCTGCCACGTATTGGCTTTATATTTTCCAGCTACCACCAGGTCTTCACCCCATGTATATTGCTGACCGGTGTTTTCGGCATTCTTTGCTGCATGTTCCCATTCCCACTGTGTGGGTAGTCGCTTTCCCTTCCAGGTTGCAAAGGCAACCGCGTCATTCCAGGAGACTTGCGTAACAGGATGATTGGCTTCTGCCCTGGGTTTATCTTTTCCAAAAGGATATCGAAAGTTTGCGCCCTCGACCAAGTCCCATCCATGTTTCTCGTCATCGAATACGCCTGCATCTCCAAATCTTTCAGCTTCTGTTTTATAGTTCGTCGCTTTGACGAACGCCTCAAAATCGGATACGGTTACCAGATTCTTATCTAATAAGAACGACCTGAGTTTTACCTGAATACTTTTTTTACTTACCGGATCAGTTGTAGTCAACGTTCCGCCTTTCACCAAGCTCATGTCTGCATTTTCTATCTTTGTACCCTGGTAGGACACAAGGAACACAGCAACGAAAACTATGGAAAAAAGGGTGGCTGTTCGAGTTCTGTTTACGGGTGCCATCACTAATTATTTGAATGTTTTAATTTTCTTTTGCTCATCAGATCATCAGTTCCTTCGCAAGATGACGCGCTACCCTTAAACAATGCGCCTGCAATTATCCGTTCATCGGCCAGAACTTGATCATTAACCCGCAAGAAACCAAGTTCATGTTGAAATCTTTGGCCAGTTGTAAGCACCCAGTTCAAAAAAAGACCCGCACTTGCGTTGGACGAACCTTTACTAAAAACAAAGTTGACTGGTTCATTTACAAACCTGGGATGCTGCGTCCTCTCAATGAAGTTCAGTACGTCATCCAACGTGGCATATATGCTTTCGTCATTGTCAATTTTTCCGTTCTCATTCAGATCGATCGGAATTACCGCCAGTCCTTGAGTAACTTTTCGGGTTTTTACGTCGTAAATGAAACCCAGGTTGTTAAATGACAATCCATTGATGTCATTGCGAACTGCGTCAACAAGATCATTATCATCGCCTGTTATGCCGGCTCCTTTTAATTCTTTAGGATCGGTGCCAAAATGTGAGGCGAAAGCTTTGACAGCGCATACAGGCCTGTCGCGTACATAAAGCGTCAACGGCGTTTTTGATGAAGCGCTTGCCGGAAAATCCGGGGTGCTGTCTGTAAAGAACAAGTTACTGAGGCTCTCTTCGGTAAAACCCTTTGCCTGCAGCGCTGCGAGATCGGGACGATTGCTATTCGCTACCGGAAGTTGTACGTAACGGCTTACCACAATACTCTGGCGATCAACCGGAAGATCACTTTCGCTGAGTGCATAGGAAGCTATGCTGAAATCAATGCTGTCAGCCGGTACTTCCGGAGAGATGGACAATCTGATGTTGGGATACTCCTTATTAAATTCCTGAATCCATTTCTTTATCAGCGGATAGGTCAGTTTAGTTCCGCGGAGGGTCACTATCCCGGGTTCCTTTTGCTGACCTGATGACAGCATCGGGCTTAGCAGCAAAATTGACAGTAGTATATGGGTTGGCTTCATGCTAGTTGAATTTATTTAGTTGACGCAGTGGGCGGCACGGCTGGTGTTGCCGGAGGTAGTATCGGAAGCGGCAGATAGTCCTCATTCAGGATCATCCACTTTTGAAGCACTGTCTTCAATTTGTCTTCAACAGCCTGGTAAGCTGGATTCCCCGCGAGATTTAGCTCTTCATTGGGATCGGTCTCGAGGTCAAACAGCTCAAACATATCCCTCCTTTCCGCAAATAGTATTCTGTCAAACTTTTTATCAAGCTTTCCTTCAGCGTGAAGCTGTTTCAATTCAAGCCAGAATGGTTGTGCTGCAAAATCAACCGGGTGATAAGGAAGTTGCCATAGTGCATTATAAATCAGCTTATATTTTTTTGTGAAGACCGTTCTACCCAGATCAAAATTCGATGTATTCGTTGGCAATCCGGAACCATGCGCACCCCGGACCGCATAGACATACTCCCGGGGTTCAGCGGCAGGGTTGGAGAATGTGGGAACAAGACTCACTCCGGTCATTTCCTGTGGTATTGAAATACCTGCCACGGAGAGCAGCGTTGGTGCAATGTCTTCACCAGATACAAGGGCATTAGTTACCTGCCCGGGCTTGATTGATCCGGGATAACGAATAATAAGCGGCACATGAATCCCCGTATTGTAGAGCGTTCCCTTACCTCGAAGTAAGGCACCTACATTATCGCCGATAAATACTACGATTGTATTGTTATCAAGACCTCGGCGCTTTAAATCATCAAGCACGCGTCCAACCTCTTTATCGAGCCGCTGTATTTCGCCCAGATAGGCGGCAAAATCTTGTCGCAGCAACTTGGTATCGGGCCATAAGGAAGGAATTGTTATTTTTTCAGGGTCAGGCTCAAATTCTCTTGCATCGAATATCCGGTGAGGATCACTATAGCCCAGTTGAAGAAAAAATGGTCTGCCCTTCGGGCTCCTTTCAAGAAACTGATTGTATTGGGCAAATATACTGTCTCTGATGCCGGTCACTTTAAGATAATCGACACGATTTTCAAACGTCTCTAACTCAAACTCGTCGTAAACGACTGCCGATTCTTTGACCGCCCTGTTTCCATTTAAGTGAAAATTTCTTCCGCATATACCCGTGAAGTAACCGTTCTTGCGCAGCAATTCGGGGTAGGCAATAACATCAGCCGGTAATGGAGCAGAGAAGCGCGTCATTCTAATGTCAAGCGTTGACCGGCCAGTCATAAGAGCGGCACGGGAAAGAACACATTGTGGAGCGGTTGTAAATGCTTTGTCAAACCGAATGCCCTCCGAAGCAAGTGCATCAAGGTTTGGTGTTCTTACATCGGGGTAGCCGTAACTGCCCAGGTAGGGCGCACTATGATCGTCTGATACGATCAATAAAATGTTCGGTCTATCATGTTTTAATTTTTTTGACTGTGCCAAAAGTAAGGAGGG
>JANNPM010000176.1:0-2139 GCA_031400145.1 Chryseolinea sp.
GCCATCTATCGCCACGATAAGCTTTTGGCGTATCAGATTTGAAATGAAATGTTCGTGGGCCGGAGTAATGTGTTCTGTCTGCCAGAGGACGCCGATTTTTTCCAGAAAGGGATAAACGATTTCCGTAACAGTACTTTCAAATCCGAAGCGCAGGATCAGATTGTTCAGTATCTTTTCAAAGCTCTCTTCGTCCATGTCGATCATTGCTACCACTAACTGGTCGATCGGTATGCTTGCATCGTGCTGAGCTTCGCTTATGGCAAGAACTTTTTCATTCAGCTCCTTCGCAGACATATCTGCAATCTTCGAAATCTTGATGCCATGGTTGTTGAGCAGCGATACGTTGATTATTTTTTTCAGATCTTCGTCCGAGTAGAACCGGATGTTTGTGGTCGTTCGGGAAGGAGCTATAATCTGATGTCTCTTTTCCCAGATTCTTATGGTGTGGGCCTTGATACCTGATAGCTGTTCTAATTCCTTGATCGAGTATCTGCCCATTGGGTAAGTTTAAAAGGGTTAACATCTTCACCCGTAAATTGTTTTGGGAAATGAAAAGCGCACTTTTTCGATGATGGCCTCTGAAGTTTTAAAAATAGGAAAAGATTGGTTTGAGGCGAGAGAATGGACACCGTTTGCATTTCAGATTCAGGCATGGGACGCATATCTCAGCGGCCAGAACGGCCTTGTCAATGCGCCAACGGGAAGCGGAAAGACTTATTCATTGCTGGTTCCCGTCCTGTTGGAGTTTATGCGCGATAATCCAGTGTATAAAAGCAGAAATAAAAGTGGACTGCAGGCGATATGGATCACACCCATACGGGCGCTCTCGAAAGAAATCGAGCTATCTGCGCGGCGCGCCATAGAAGGTTTGGGATTGCGCTGGCGTGTGGGGGTAAGGTCAGGAGATACTTCACTGAATGACCGGAAGAAGCAGAAAGAAAACCCGCCTGAATTATTAATCACTACGCCCGAGAGTTTGCACCTGCTGCTGGCGCAAGGCGATTACCCCTACTTCTTCAAAAATCTTAAAGCGGTCATTGCCGACGAATGGCACGAGCTCATGGGATCAAAGCGCGGGGTGCAGGTAGAGCTCGCATTGTCGCGGCTCAAGACAATTTCACCTGCGCTCAAAATCTGGGGCATTTCCGCTACGATCGGAAATATGGATCAGGCATTGGAAGCGTTGCTGGGCAGCTACTACCATGCAAAAAAATATTGCGTGATCAAGGCTGATATAGAAAAAAAGGTCGAGATCATTTCCGTGCTTCCTGATTCATTGGAAAAGATGCCGTGGGCTGGTCATCTCGGCATTCAACTCCTTGAAAAGGTTATTGACATCGTCAAAGGAAGCACAACTACATTGATCTTTACCAACACCCGTTCCTTTGCGGAGATATGGTATCATAGAATGCTGGACAAAGCGCCGGAACTTTCAGGATTGATAGCCATGCATCATGGATCGATCAGCCAGGAATTAAGAAGCTGGGTAGAGGATCAATTACATGAAGGCAAGCTAAAGGCCGTGATATGCACCTCGAGTCTTGATCTGGGCGTGGATTTTCGGCCAGTTGAGACGGTTATTCAGGTCGGTGGACCTAAAGGCATAGCGCGCTTTCTCCAACGCGCAGGCAGAAGCGGACACCAGCCAGGTGCGACGAGCAGAATTTATTTTGTTCCGACGCATTCCCTTGAGCTGATGGAAGCAGCGGCAATTCGGGAGGCCGTGAATCAAAAAATAGTCGAAGATCGATTCCCGTACATCAGATCATTTGACGTGTTGATGCAGTATCTGATAACACTTTCTGTATCCGAAGGCTTTGATCCGGAAATTATCTTCGGGGAAATCAGGAACACATTTTCATATTCGTCCGTCACACAGGAAGAATGGTTTTGGCTACTCAACTTCATCACTACCGGAGGAGACTCCCTACAAGCGTATGATGAATACAGGAAGGTCAGTATTCAAGAAGGAATTTACAAGGTTTACAATCGAACCATTGCCATGCGTCACCGTCTTTCTATCGGCACCATTGTTGGCGACAGTTCGTTGTTTGTGCGTATGCTATCAGGCAAGTATCTGGGTACGATTGAAGAGTATTTCATTTCACGCTTAAACCCTGGTGATGTATTTTGGTTTGC
>JANNPM010000191.1:0-3499 GCA_031400145.1 Chryseolinea sp.
GACGGCGTCGGTCCGGTAGCCGGAGGTCAGGAAGGTCAGCGCCTTGGCGACCCGGTCCGGCGTTTTGAGCAGGCCCTCGCGCTCAGGATCCTCGCCAATCTCGACAAGCAACTCGCGCGTCAGGCGCGCGAGGTTTGTGACGTCAGGCTGCACGCGACCGGTGCCGATTGCCGACCGCGTGCCCCCGAAGCTACGCCCGCGGCTCGCCGCGCTCGTTAACCGTCACCGTCGGTCCGGGCTGCGTGCTCATCTGCCGATTGATTCCATTCATTCATCCCGCCTGAATAGTTCTTCACATTCTTAAAACCATGCTTGGCAAGAATGGAATATCCGATTGTTGCGCGATCACCTGATTGACAGTGTATAACTACTTGCTGATCCTTTTTAATCTTATCCAGGTTCTTTTCCAAAGTACCAACAAACAAGTTTTCTGTACCCTTAATATGGCCCGCTTTATATTCAGATCCTCCTCTAAGGTCAACGATCTGAGTGTGATTTGTTTTAAGAATATTCTTGAACTCATCCATCGACACAATATCACTTTTTGATAGTGTTCCACCTTCACTCAACCAGCCTTCAACACCATCCATGTAGCCCATGATGTTATCCATCCCAATTCGCATAAGCTTTCTGGTAAGGTCATCAAGCGTAGACTCTTCAGCGATAAGAATGAACGGTTCTTCGTAAGAGACAAACCATCCCATCCAGGTTGCGAACGCGTTGTTGCCCTGAATGTTTATCGTACCAGGAATAAAACCTTTTGCGAAGTCTGCCTTCATTCTCGTGTCAATCACTTTTACGCCTTTCTTCAAAGCGTCATTCAATTCTTTCGGTGAAAGTTTATTTAATTTTGGTACTTCAGTCAATAAAGGCCTGTCGATCTTGTTCAGCTTTTTCATCATCGCAAAATACTTTGGCGGCTCGGGTTGATCCTCGAGTAAGTACTTAGCAAAACCTTTCTCATCACTGTCGTATTGGAACGCCCAGTTACGAATCTTTTCATATCCAACTGTTGAACTTGGTACTGCGCCCAATGCTTTTCCACATGCTGACCCAGCCCCATGTCCCGGCCATACCTGAATGTAATCTGGTAGTTCTGAGAAACGTTTCAATGATTTAAACATTTGCTTTGCTCCAGCGTCCTGTGTACCAATCATGCCTGCAGCTTTTTCCAAAAGGTCTGGCCGTCCAATGTCTCCAACGAAAACAAAATCTCCCGTGAACAACATGACAGGCTTATCCGATGCCGGCACATCGGTCAAAAGAAAACTAATGCTTTCAGGAGTGTGACCTGGCGTATGAATCACTTTGAGTTTAAGGTTTCCGACTTTGAATTCATCCCCATCTTTCAAGCCAACATGATCAAACTGATATTGCCAGTCCTGTCCACCTTCGTCTGAGAGATAAAGTTTTGCGCCTGTGAGGGCGGCAAGCTCTCTTGACCCAGAGAGGAAGTCTGCGTGAATGTGCGTCTCGGCAACGTGCGTAATCTGCATGTTGTTCTGTTTAGCAATCTCAATATAGCTGTCTACATCCCTCTTGGGATCGATCACCATAGCAACACCACATTTTTGACATCCTATAAAATAACTGGCTTGTGCCAGGCTTTTGTCATATACATGTTGAAAGTACATATCTAGTTGATTTATTTTTTGTCAAAGGTCCGTAATAGAAAAAGTGATTTCAGTGACTGCGATTACACAAGCGACTTTTTATTTTGGCCAGGCACCAATGCCTCCTTTGAGATTATATACCTTAAATCCCTGTTCCGCCATCATGCTGCAAGCTTGACCACTACGGTTACCGCTTTGGCAGAAAAGAAAGTATTCTTTTTCTGTGTCGAGGGAATTAAGCTGCTTTTTGAAGTCCAGAGACAGGAAGTCAATATTTTTTGCGTTGCTGATTGAACCGGAAGCAAACTCGGCTGCTGTTCTAACATCGATCAGTACCGGCTGCTTACTTTTTGAGTATTCTTCTTTAAACTCTTTCCCGTTAAGGGATTTGTATGCCTTTGTTTCGGATGAAAATAGGTTAAACATATTCTGCTGCTTTAATTAGTTACTGATTTCCTTACAAATTTCGCTTTTGTTTTTCAGCGATTCCGTGACACCTGTCACAGAGCCATTGCTTTTAAAAGCGAACTTGTCAATACAACAGAAGAAGGTGAGCAGCAGTTCTGTGATAAAGATCACACAATAATGGCCGTTGAGCCTATAATAAATAGTCCAGCACCACCGCAGCATGATGCATTCTCACTTTGTTGTGGATGATGGTTTTATCGAGTTGCTTGTTCTCAAAATCACCCTTATACACATACAACGCCTGCGCTTCCAAACCATTTAAGAAACCCGTAAATCTGTATCGAGTTTTAAATGCAAGGTGATAATAAGAAGGAACAGAATATTTATTTAACATATATCTAACAACCGATGGCATCTTATACAGACCCGCCATTGCTTGCATACTCAACTGACTATTCTTTCCAAATGATCTGCTATTCTCAACCATCCATGCATGCACATCACCACTGCCTTTGTTTCGTTCACGACTGATGTAAGTGTAGAGCGTTTCTGTACCCCATTCCCTCGGAAAAAGGAATCGACCATGAGATGTGATCCTTGTATAATTTAATGACAAGGTTTGTCTTTCTGAGTTTAGCGAAAGTCCAATCTTCATACTGATAACGTGAGACGTTTCATCTGGATTGATATACTGGTTTGCAATTGGAAGATCTCGTAGAAATGCAGATTTCTGCCATAGGTGTTGGGCTCCAGCAAGTATCGTAACTCCATGTACACGCCTTCTTACTTCGGCTTTGTGTAGAACTAGGTTGAAAAGATTATCTGCGTAGTAGTTCCAAATCTGATAAGAAAACTCTTTAGATGGCGCCCAGGTGACATTGGTAATTCCAATTCCATTACTGTCAACATGACCTTTGTAGTTCGAAGGGGAGCCATTGGTTGCTTTTCCATTTCCGTAGATTCCTACGGATTCACCTATGCCATACCAGTGAATAGTACTTCTTGGAGAAGTATCCCATAACCATCCACACTTTAGCTGAATTGTTTTCGACAACTTGAGCTCGGTCCAGATACCCTCCTGAAGATTTGGGCGCATACGACTGTCTTGCATGTTTAGGAGGGGGGTATTCAGTTGGAATTTTCCCAACTGGATAAATACAGTCTGGTCATGTTTGGCAAGATAATATCGCAAGTAAAGATTCTCTAAACGATCAAGATCTTCATGGTTGTTCGCATCTGTTATGTCGAACAAAGCGAGTTCATATCGATTTGAATATCCATTTTCACCTGCAAGGTCTGACGAACGAACATTATAAATGATAAAGCCTGAGAGTCCGACTTGAAACCGTTTTATGACAGGGGAGTAGCGCTGGTACGCGCCCGGCGCCAGTCGGATCGGGTGGAGCAGGAGAGCCAGAAACTCGCGCAGGATCGGCAGCGGCTGTTCGATTTCATGCATCACATGACCGAGGCGCTGG
>JANNPM010000201.1:0-1576 GCA_031400145.1 Chryseolinea sp.
GAGCGTTCCTTCAAAGCCTCAATGGCTACCTGGGCCTTAAAGGCTGAACTGAATTTTCTTCTACTCTTTTTCATATTTGTAACACATAGTTAGTTTAAAATTTTAACTTAACATGTGGTCCGAATTTTGGGGAGTATTATAACAAGACATTTCATTCTGAACTCTTAGGTTACATAAAGAGTAAAATCAAGTCACGCGAGGACGCAGAAGACATTCTGCAGAATGTCTTCATTAAGATCTCAGCAAACCTAGATAAGCTTACCGAAGACGTCAAACTAAAAAGCTGGATATTCACAATCATTCGAAACGCAATCATTGACTACTATCGGATAAATGCAAACAAGAAGAAGGTTGCTGTAACCGAAGAAATTAGTGATGACATTCTAGAACCTGAAGAAGATTCCGATCCGACTAAAGGACTCGACCAATGCATGAGCAGTATGATCGGGCTACTTCCTGATGACTACCGTGAGATCATTATTGAGTCTGAAATAAAAGGAGTAAAGCAGAAAGATCTAGCTGACAAATATGGGATGGCATATCCTTCGATACGTTCGAAAGTGCAACGCGGCCGCGAGCGACTAAAACAGTTATTCAACAACTGCTGTCACATAGAAACCGACAAACTCGGCAATGTTATCGAGGCACAAGGAAAAACGGATTGCGGTGGACCATGCAATCCATGCTCGGGTATAAATAATTAATCTTGAGTTCCTGCATCATTTTCGTATGTCACCGTCTTTAAAGGTGAAAACACATTAATACGATGGAAACACAAACGGAAATTCCGGTGCTTACTAAAAGCAAAGTTACAGGCGAAAAAAAGCAAGAACCTGCGGCATCTTCGTGTTGCGCTCCGAAGAGCAATGCTTCGGTGTGTTGCACTCCGAGTGAAAAAGCTGAGGACAATGGAGGCGCGTGTTGCGCTCAGCCAGAGGATGGTTCATCATGCTGCGATAAGTAGTAAATCGCAAGGTGCTATCTAAGGGTAATGCTTCGGTCTTGTGGGTTTAAAAAGTTCGGAGTATTCCAGGATAGTACCTTGCCATTTTCCTGGTACACAATGAATGCATCGATATTCATTTTATCAACAAAGCTCTTCGCTGAGTCCAATCCCATCACCATAATAGCAGTTGCGAATACATCGGCCCTAACAGCAAGTGAATCTTTGACCGTTACGCTCAATAAATCATTTTCAATCGAAGTCAAAATTCCAATGGATGTTTCAACGTGAAACCGTTCATCTACTTTGCGCACATCTGTAACTTCAATCTGCCTCCTTACAGGCAGATGGTATTTCGATTCATAAGCTTTTAAATATTCGATTGCCTCATCGCGGGTCGGGTAGTAGTCAGTACCTCCATTCATGATCATTCCCGGCAGGGAGCTCCATTGAGCTGGAGAGAATAGACGCAATGACTTCCACGTATGACACCACGCGCCTCCAGGTTCATTCTGGTTGTCAAGGATGACGAAAGACAAACCGGTACGCCTGAGGTAATATCCCATTGCCAAACCACTTTGGCCACCACCAATTATGATTATATCATAGACATCCATACAACAAGGGGGCGAT
>JANNPM010000229.1:0-5712 GCA_031400145.1 Chryseolinea sp.
AGATAATATAAACAACATGGAAACAGTCATCTCAACCAAAAGCAAATTTCAGTTAGGAGTAGCGTTGGTCGCGTGCCTTACGTTACTGAACTCTTCAGTCATAGTCGCGCAAAACGCAGAAATAGCAGAGGCAAAGCGCCTGATCGAGATTGACCAAACCCAAAAAGCTTTGGACGTTCTAGCCCGGGCTGCCACCACGTATCCTACTTCCGCAGCAGTAGCTTATCAGTTAGGGATTGCCCAGTTAAAAGCAGAAAAGCGCGATGAGGCGCTTAAGTCTTTTGACAAAGGCATTGCGGCCGACGCAAAGGACGCTTTGAATTATGCAGGCAAAGCACAACTGAGCATGATGGAAAATGCGCCTGAAAAAGCAAAACTGGATATAGATAAGGCATTGTCTATGACGAAGTCCAAGAACGTAGCTGTTCTCCAGGCCGCAGCAAGAGCCTACATGGTAGACCCAAAGAAGGCAAACGATGCGGTGGCTTTGCTTACTAAAGCAAAGTCTGTCGATGATCATAATGCTGAAACGATGATCCTACTTGGGGATGCGTATCTTCAGTTAAATGATGGTGGCAAGGCCGTATCTGCTTATGAAAGTGCGGCATCGTTAGACAATAAAAATGCCTTGGCTCACTACAAAACAGGCCGTGTTTATCTGCGTTCAAGAAATTACGACGCTGCACAGGAAGCTTTTGGAAAAGCTATACAGATCGATCCCAGTTATACACTTGCTTACAAGGAACAGGGAGAACTCTTCTATCAGATGAAGAAGGCTGACCAGGCAGTAGAAGCTTACAAAAAATATCTTTCTCTCACGGAAAAGCCAGAAACCGGACAATCCAAGATGGCTTTCTATTATTTAATGGCCAAAGATTTTACCAGCGCAAATACGATCTTCAAGCAATTGATCGAAAAGGACAGCCTTAATCCATTGATTCACCGTTACTATGGTATCTCATTGTTCGAAGCACAAGATTATCCAACCGCGCAAACTACGTTCGAGCAGTATTTCGCTATGGCGAAACCGGAAACAATAGAACCCGGCGATTATTCTTACTATGGTAAGGTGCTTATGAAGCAAAACTTCGACTCGCTCGCAACGCAAGCATTTGCGAAAAGTCTTGAGATGGATCCTAAACAACCTGAATTGCTCCAGTTATCCGCTGATTCCTATTTCAAGCAAAAGAAGTTTGACGAATCCGTGGATGCCTATAAGAAATTATTTACGATGAAGAAACCTGCTTCAGCTGATTATTACACTTTGGGTCGTGCCTATTATTTCAATGAACAATATGCTCAGGCAGACTCCACTTTTGCAATACTCTCGGAACTTCAGCCCACAATGACCGTCGGTCCGTTCTGGGCAGCGAGAAGCAAGGCAGCACAGGACTCTACCTCTGAAAACGGTTTAGCAAAACCTTACTATGAAAAGCTTGTAGAGAAAGCGCTGCTCACTCCGGAGAAAAGTAAAACTGAACTTATTGAATCATACTTGTATCTCGGTTACTATAGCTACCTGAAAGGTCAGTTTAATCCTGCCAAAGACTACTACAAAAAAGTATTAGCGATTGACCCGCAGAATGAGAAGGCGCAGACAGCCATTAGGGCACTGAATGCGCCAGCTCCGAAGCCGAAGACGGGCAGCTAAACACGCGCCTGGCGATGGCCTGCTGGGCAACGCGGCGAACTGGAATGTTGGTGAAAAGGGGCCGATGTTGCTGATGAACCTGCGCTTTCGAAGAAGTTGCTCCTGCGTTACCCCGTTCACGGGAGCCAATTAAAGCAGCAATGCCGTAAATAATTGGAAAATGTCTAATATTGGGCGGCAATCACGCCCAATATTTTTTTATCTATGTTTCTACTTTCTCAAATCATAGCCACGGATCCGGTAGTGGATGCACCGGAGGAACTATCGCTGCTGACCTTGTTGATGAAGGGTGGTGTTGTAATGGTACCCATCCTGATTCTATGGGTGGTCACAATCTACATCTTCATTGAACGAATGCTCTACCTTCGGCAGAAGACCAGACGTCAAACGGATTTTCTGAAGAACACACTGCAGATGATGAAGGGCGCGGACATCCGGGCGGCACTGTTCTACACCGAAAAAGATGAGTCCTCCACGGGTAAGATCATCACGTCCGGACTCCAGTTTATTGGGAAGCCTATCAAGGAAATCGAAACCATCATGGAGTCTGTCGCAAACATTGAGGTGGGTGAAATGGAAAGAACAACGGGGTATCTGGGTATCATCGCAGGTATTGCTCCAATGCTCGGATTTATCGGCACTATTTCCGGCATCATCCATATATTCTACAGCATTTCCCTTACCGATAATATCAGCATCGGTATCATCGCCGGCGGGCTTTACGAAAAGATGGTTACCAGTGGTGCAGGTTTAATCGTGGGGGTTTGTGCCTATGCCGCCTACCATACCATTCATCAAAAAATCCAAAATTTTACGCTCCGGGTCCAGCGCGATTCCCTCGAATTTATCCGTTATATCGTTAGCCCCGTAGAATGAAAATCAAAAGAAGAAATCATTTCGCAGCAGAGGTATCTACATCGTCGCTGAATGATATCATGTTCTTTTTGCTTCTTTTCTTCCTGATCATCTCCACGATCACCAACCCGAACGTTATTAAAGTTCTCCTGCCGAAATCCGCAGCCAGTCAGGCCCTTTCCAAGCAGCCTGTTATTCTTACGATCACAGAAGAAAAGCAATATTTTGTGAATAAAAGGCCGGTTTCAATCAACGATTTGGAGGCAGAATTGGTTAAGGCATGTAAGGGTTTACAAGAGCCCACGGTTGTGTTGCACGCCGCAAGCACGCTTTCTATTCAGGATCTTGTGGATGTTATGCAGGTCGGGGCCAAGCAGAAGATCAAAATGGTATTGGCGACGAAGTTGAATTGAATAATTCAGCAGCCGGAGGGTGAAAACCATCAATCGTGTGCGAAATATTATCCTTCTTTTGTGTAGAGTTTACCCTTTAAAAAGCGGAAATTAGCGCGTTCAATAAGGAAATGGAAAAAACTGAACTCATCGAATACGCGCCCATCGCCATCATGTTTGTGCTGGCGTTTGGGTTTGTGGCTACGACGATGTTGGTCACGCACGCACTGGGTCCGAAACGGAAATCGAAAATCAAACTTGAATCTTTCGAATGCGGAATAGAACCACAAGGCAATGCGCGGGTACCCTTTAATATCAAATATTTTCTTGTGGCTATTTTGTTCGTTCTCTTTGACGTGGAGGTTATCTTCATGTATCCCTGGGCCGTCAACTTCCGGGATCTTGGTTACACCGGATTTCTGGAAATGGTCGTATTCGTGGGCCTGTTGCTGATCGGATTTTTTTATCTGATCAAGAAGGGTGCATTAACGTGGGAGGACTAGCGTAGTAATATGGAAGCATTAAGCAATACAAAGCCTGTTATCACATTAGGTGAGAAGCCGGAAGGCTATGAAGGTACCGGCTTCCTGGCTACAAGCCTGGAAAAAGTGGTAGGCCTGGCCAGGAAGAATTCGATCTGGCCATTGCCATTCGCGACCTCATGCTGCGGAATTGAATTCATGGCTACTATGGGTGCACATTATGACCTCGGGCGTTTCGGTTCCGAAAGATTGAGCTTCTCGCCGAGGCAGGCTGACCTGTTGATGGTGATGGGAACCATTGCCAAGAAGATGGGCCCGATTCTGCGTCAGGTGTATGAACAGATGGCAGAGCCCCGTTGGGTACTGTCTGTTGGCGCTTGTGCCTGCACGGGAGGAATATTTGATACCTACAGCGTCTTGCAAGGTATCGACAGAATCATTCCAGTTGATGTATATGTGCCCGGCTGCCCGCCGAGGCCTGAACAGATCATTGATGGCGTAATGAAAATTCAACACCTTGTAGAAACGGAGCCGCTGCGTCGCAGGGATTCAAACGAATACAAAGTCATGCTGAATAAATATGGGATTGAATAATAAAATCCGGGCTCCTGAAGCCTTTGCTTTATTTAAATAAGGAAATTGTTAAATGGAAGTCTCCGACCAGGAAAAACTAATTAACACATTGAGAGAAAAGTATGGAGATGAGATTCTTCATATAGAGGCCCCCTACAACTTCTTAACGATCGTGCTGCGCAAAGAGAAGATTATCGAGATCATTAAATTTCTCTACGATCATCCGGATACTCGTTTTCAATACCTTACTTCCCTTGGTGGAATACACTATCCCGATCTTAAACAGATAGTAGTCGCCTACCAGCTTCACAATCTGGTTAACAACCACCGCCTCAGACTGAAGATATCTCTGCCCGAAGATAACTCGGTAACCCAAACGCTTACTCCTGTTTTCGCAGGGGCGAACTGGATGGAACGGGAAACTTATGATTTTTATGGCGTGATATTCGAAGGTCATCCGAATCTGCAACGGATTTTGAATGTTGAGGAGATGACCATCTTCCCAATGCGAAAAGAGTACCCTTTGGAAGATCAGACGCGCGAAGATAAAGACGACAGCATGTTTGGACGATAACTTACATCCCCATGTTAAATGACTCTTTGATCGAACAGTACCAGGAACCAGCGGAGAAACAATACTCATATCTCAACCTTGGTCCGACTCATCCGGCCACGCATGGCATCTTTCAGAACGTGTTAAAAATGGATGGAGAGGTTATTGTCGACTCTGTGCCGACGATAGGTTATATCCACCGCGCCTTCGAAAAACTTGCCGAGCGGAGGCCGTACAACCAGATTACTCCGATCACCGACCGCATGAATTATTGCTCCGCACCGATTAACAATATCGGGTGGCATATGACGGTTGAAAAATTGCTCGGCACGCAAATCCCGAGGAGAGTTCAATACCTGCGGGTAATAATAATGGAACTCGCCCGCATTACCGATCACCTGATCTGTAACGCAGTGATCGGCGTAGATACTGGAGCGCTAACGGGATTTGTTTACATGTTCCAGCAGCGCGAGCTGGTTTACGAGATCTATGAAGAAATCTGCGGCGCGCGGCTTACCACCAACATTGGCCGGATCGGAGGCTTTGAACGCGATTTTTCACCAAAGGCCTGGGAAAAAATCAGCAAATTTTTGAAGGAATTTCCCATTATCCTCAAAGAGTTCGATAACCTGTTAAGTCGTAACAGAATTTTTATGGACCGTACGATTGGTGTGGGTGGAATTACAGGCGAACGTGCCCTGAACTATAGTTTCTCCGGCCCGAATCTCCGGGCAGCGGGCGTTGACTATGATGTTCGTGTAGCCACACCGTACTCCTCTTACGAAGATTTTGATTTTAGCATTCCTGTGGGGACTAATGGCGACACCTATGATCGATTCATGGTACGCCAGGAGGAAATGTGGCAGAGCCTTAGCATTATAAGGCAGGCGATTGACAAGCTTCCGGCGGGACCATTCCACGCCGAAGTTCCCGAATTCTATCTTCCGCCGAAGGAAGATGTTTATAATGAAATGGAAGCGCTCATATATCACTTTAAGATCGTAATGGGTGAAACAGACGTCCCCAAAGGAGAAATATATCACTGCGTGGAAGGCGGAAACGGCGAGCTGGGCTTTTATCTCATTAGCGATGGCGGTCGTACACCATTCCGATTGCAGCTGAGAAGACCGTGTTTCATATATTACCAGGCATATCCGGAGATGATTAAAGGTTCTATGCTTTCGGATGCGATCCTGACAATGAGCA
>JANNPM010000231.1:0-7778 GCA_031400145.1 Chryseolinea sp.
GACGGCCCGCTGTTTCTTTATCCTAATCCATCGGAGACGGGCGAAATGCTTCATATGAAACTTGATAGCAAAGGCAATAAGGACGCATTTGTTTTTATCAGCGACATCATGGGACGAGTGTTTTACACCGGACAGGTTGATCTCAGCAATGGTATAAACGTGAATGAAATGAAGCTCAATTCAAGACTTGTACCAGGAACCTATATTGTAAGGGTGGCGTGGGGCAGCAGTAGTCAGATGAGGAAGATTGTCATATATTAAGCCGGCGAAATCCACTCGCTGGCTGGCTAATCCAACATTGTGAACAAACTGATACAACTGGGGAACTTGTTCCGTGTGGCCTACCCCTTTCAGCGCCGCCGAGCAGTGAGATTTTAAGTTTTTCAAAATGGTATGGGTTTTGGGACCAGCTGTGAAAATCCATTTACATCTTAAAGAAAAACTTATGAAAGACAATAAAGAAATCATCGAGGTTCTGAATGACCTTGTTAGAATTAATCGTGACCGGATTGCCGGCTATGAAAAGGCGGTTGAAGATCTTGAAGAAGGCGACGCTGTACTGCGTACATTATTTTATCAGCTTTCCGATGAAAGCCAGAAGATGAAGGACGAACTATCCAATGAAATTGTAGCGTTGGGTGGCGAACCAGCTGAAGAGACTACAATGTCAGGCAAGATATATCGTGCGTGGATGGGTATCAAGGATGCGTTCTCTGCTGATGACGCGAAG
This sequence comes from Chryseolinea sp., assembly GCA_031400145.1. GTDB lineage: Bacteria > Bacteroidota > Bacteroidia > Cytophagales > Cyclobacteriaceae > Chryseolinea. The sequence goes on from JANNPM010000231.1 coordinate 731, forward strand.
TCAGCGCTGGAAGCGTGCGAATACGGTGAAGATGCCGCTCAAAAAGCTTATGCTGAAGCATTGGAGGAAAGCGCGGCGTTTCCACAAGGTATCAGGCGTCTCATCACGGATCAAAAAGGTTTGTTGAAGATGTCACATGATCTTATCCGCAACAAGCGCGATGATTTTGAGGCAGCATCACATCGTGCACACGTTTAGCAACCAAATATTTTCAACCATTTAATTTAAATATGTCTATGTTCTTCGGAGCATGGACATATTTTTTTGTGGTTACTTCAAGCGTGGTGAAAGGCAACGGAGCCTGGGCACTACATATTTTTGCAGAGGTCGTGGATAAATTTAAGCTTGCGTACAACTAAGGGTGCGATGATAAACGGATAAAAATCTGCGTGACCCATGCTACGGTTGAGGCTGTTAACCGCGAAGGTTAGCGGGAGCCACATTTTGAATACCTTTTCAAAATCTTTTATTGTGTATGGATCTCTGTCAACCTCAGTTTCCAAAGACTTTGCTCCTGTTTGCTTTCTGGGATGCACGTCAATACCGAAGTAGTAGGCCGTTTCCAGTGTGTCCATTAAATGAAGGTAGTGAGACCAGCTTTCGGCCCAATCTTCCCATGGATGTGCGGCCGCATACGGGCTAATGTATGATTCCGCCCAGTTGTCGCCTGGTCCATCGGCGTAATATGATTTTAATGCTTCTTCGTAGTTCCGGTTCTCGTCACCGAAAAGCTCGCGGAATTTGTTCAGATCGTTGTGGCTCTTGATCCGTACGTCCCAGTAATAATGACCGATTTCATGGCGAAAGTGCCCCAATAGTGTCCTGTATTTTTCCCCCAGGTCAAGCTTGTTTCGAACACGCTCCCTTTCGTCAGCCTCTTCGATGTTAAGCGTGATCACGCCATCATTGTGACCTGTCATCACCCTTTTTTCTGCAGAAGTGTCAGCCAAAAAATCGAACGCAATTCCGTCTTCACCCGTCTCTTCCTGTTTTGCCCTTACAGGCAGATTCAGTCGCAATAGTGAGTATACCAGGCGGTGCTTAGCAATTTCAATCCGCTTCCAGCGGGCGAGATTTTCATCCGACAGGTCGGGTATTGTATGATTAAGTTCGCAGGCGGTGCAGTAGGTGGTTTCTTTTTTTTCTGAAACAAGCCAGTTGCAGGTTCCGTATTGAATATTTTCGCAAAAACGATAACGTGACTTTTTACTCCTTAAATCCCGGAAAATACCCGGCTCTTTTTCAGCTACAAGGGTAATCAGGTCGAGTTTTTCGCTATCGAAACCGAGCGTATGGTTACAGTTAAGACAGATGCTGTTCTCGAAATACAACAGATTATCACATTTGGAGCAGGTATAGATTTTCATGATTCCATTTTTGTCGGGCCAGGTCAATTTTTGGGCCAGCAATCTAGCGAACGGTATGCCGTTCGTAAAGTTAAGTGATGGATATTTTAGCGTGACGAATGTGAAGCACGGCTCCGAGAGTTCCTGAGAAAAATGAAGATCATGCCGAGAGCGTGTGATCGCGTAGACAGTTTAGCATTTGCGTTGAATTGCCGCGCCGCACCCAATCATTAAACTACTCCTCCGTGGGTTCTATGTGAATCATTACGTCGGCAAAAATCGGGTAACGCTTCAGAATCAAATCTTTTACCTCATGGGAAACGCGATGACCTTCTTGAACGGTAAGATCCTTGTCTACCCAGATGTGTAGGTCCGCGATTTTGGAAGAGCCCATTTTTCTGATGCGACATTGTTCAACTCTTGCGACCTTACCGACCTGAAGCGCAACATCAACAATTTCATGGTTTAGTTTAGGATCTAACTCCTCGTCGAGCAGTTCTCCAATCGCAGGCCTGGCGATGAGGCAGGCGTTAATAACGATCACTAAGCCGGCAAACAGGGCGGCGTAGTCGTCGGCTACTTCGTACCCCGGACCGCCAATCAGTCCAATGGAAATACCAATGAATGCGGCCCCAGATGTTATCGCATCACTGCGGTGGTGAAAGGCATCAGCCTTCACGGCCCCGCTATTTATTTCATTTCCCGTCTTTAGTACAAACCTGTACAGAATTTCCTTAGCGAGAATAACGACGATAAGTATGATCAGCGTGTAGGGCTCGGGTACTTTGTGCGGCGTGATGATATTTTGAATGCTTTTTACAGCGATCAGAATCGCTGCCGCAATTAATACGATCCCAATTCCCAACGCGATTAAGGCTTCGCCTTTTCCATGGCCGTATGGATGATCATTATCGGCTGGTCGAAGAGACCAGCGCAATCCGAACCAAAGCATTGCCGACGTAAAGACGTCTGCGGCAGATTCAATAGCATCTGCAATCAGTGCATATGAATTTCCAAGTGCTCCGCCAACACCCTTTATTATGGCAAGAACGGCACTAACGACAATTCCGATCGCCGTCGATTTCAGTCCCTTTTTCTGATTCGCAGAGATAATTTTGTTTTCCATTCAGGAATGAGATTCAAAAGTAGTCAGAACCCTTTGAAGAATCTCGCGCGTAATTAACAAACGCCTTTAAAGCGTAATGCCCTTGCCCAGTACCGGCTTAAAGATGTCTCCCATTTCCCGCACCCTGGCGATAGCATTATGAATAGTGAAATTGGTCATTTTTAGTCCCTTTTTAACTTCAGACCAATCTAACGGCATAGATACGGTTGCTCCAGGCTTGGGCCGCAGGGAATAAGGAGCCGCAAGTGTCGCCTTCGGACGGTTTTGCAGGAAATCGAGGTAAATCTTTCCACTTCGGTGAGCCACTTTTCGCTCAATGCTGGTAAATCTTGACAACTCATGATGCACCTGCGTGACAATACCCCGCGCTAACTCCTTTGATTGCTCATACGAATACTTCGCGCCTAACGGAATATAGATATGCAATCCTGTGGACCCGCTCGTCTTGCAGTAACTGGGGATCCTGATGCTTTCAAGAAGATGGTGCGTGACCTGTGCCGCCTCGATGACCTGATCGAACGAATTCTTATCAGGATCGAGGTCGACGATACACCAATCCGGATTATCAGGCTTATGAATTGTGCTGCTCCAGGGGTTCAGTTCAATACACCCCAATGAGGCCATGAGAAGGATATCGGCATCGTCCTGCGGTACCATAAAATGTTTGTCTACTTCTTCATCGTTGCTGTGATATAAGTATGTCTTTACCCAATTGGGCACCTTGCCCGTGACATCTTTTTGATAAAAACTTTTTCCGTGAATACCATTGGGGAATCTATTCAGCGACTGGGGCCTGTCTTTGAGGTAAGGCAGCATAAATGGTGCTACCTGATAATAATAGTTCAGCATGTCGCGTTTTGTGATCTTGTCTTCCGGCCAATAAAGCTTGCTTAGATTAGTAAACTTAATGACATGGCCGTTTACATCACGAACCTGCGTTTCGTCTGTCGGATTAAGAAAGGTCTTACGGTCGCGATTTGTTTTCGTTACCACTTTTGGTTTTACTTCTTTACTGGTAACTTCGTTTTGAGAGACCACCAATGATATCGGCGTTTCGATCTCCCGCGTGACAGTCTTTGCATCTTTATCTGTTCGTATACCTTGAAATGATGGATGGCGCATGATGCCGTCCGAAGTTATTTCCGCGTACGCTACTTCACAAACTAATTCGGGTTTTAACCATGTCGCGTCTGCCTTTAGTGGTTTTGGATTAAAGCGTGATGGTTTGTTGTAATCCGGTGCATCACTAAAGGGACATAGATCCGTAATCAGAGGCTTAAAAGACGCGAGCATCTCGCGCTGCAGTTTGTCCTTGAAGCCAGTGCCTATTTTCCCTGTGTATATGAGATCCTTGCCCTTGTAGACGCCCACCAACAATGCGCTGAATGGTTTACTTGTGTTTTCATTTTTAGTAAACCCGCCGATCACCACCTCATTCCGCTTGCTCGCTTTTATCTTCAGCCAGTCGCGTGTGCGCACTCCGGATTGATAAGGACTGTCGATTTTTTTTGCTACAACTCCTTCCATTCCCATCTCACGTACAGAAGCAAGGAATTCACTCCCTGAAATTGAAAATGCCTCGCTGTACAGAATCGATTCATGCCGAGGCAGAACGCTCTTGAGGATTTCGCGTCGTTTATGAAGGGGAAGTGCCCGCAGGTCCCTCCCATTAAGCCATAGGATATCAAACAGATAATATAGCAATGGCCCATCTGCCTCGCTACGCCAGTTTTGCAGCGTTCCGAAGTCGGGGAGCCCATTATCCTTCAGCGCAACGATCTCTCCGTCGACCACGGCATCCATGTTCCATTCTTTTAATGCTTTGTGGATGGGATAAAACTTTTCATCAAAGGAGTTGTCATTCCTGGACTTAAGTTCAAGTGAATCGCCTTGTTTAAACGCGACGGCCCTGTAGCCATCCCACTTGATCTCATAAATCCAGTCCGCACCTTCTACGGCTTCGTTCACAAGGGTAGCCAGCATGGGACTTAATGATGAAAAGAATTTCGCCTGTGGGGCTTCAGAGATCCAGGCCTCCGTCCCGGCTTCATTTACCTTTTCCTGGACTTTTTTTTTAACGTCGGCAGCGATTTTCTTAACAGGCTCGGTAATCTTTTTTGCCCGTACCGTGGGGGTAATCGTTTTCTTTTTTTTTGCTGGCGTCTTCTTCACGTCTCCAATCTGTTCAATAGTGTTACCTGAAACTACCGAAGTTTCCTGTAACAATATATCTTTTTTTGCAGCATGCTCATCCTTGATCTTTATCAGGAGCCAGGCATTCTCGCTACCGCCTGACGATTTAATAAGCAAGAACTCTCCTTTAAGCTTTGTGCCGTCCAAAAAAAATTTCAGTTTTCCCTCATGCAACTGCCGTTGCATGGCCTTATCTGCGGCGGCCTTTTGTGTGGCATTTCCATCTGAAGGCCAATAGTTCCCTTCATCCCATATGATGACTGATCCGGCGCCATAATTGCCCTCAGGAATCACGCCCTCAAAATTTCGATAATCATAAGGATGGTCTTCCACCATCAAAGCCAATCTTTTCGCAGCTGGATCCATCGAGGGTCCTTTCGGTATCGCCCAGCTTTTCAGTACGCCATCCATTTCCAGCCGGAAGTCGTAATGTAAATGAGATGCGGCATGTTTTTGAATTACGAACTTTAACGTACCGGCTAATGCTTTACCGTCAGCCGGCTCAGGCGTGCTGGTGAATGAACGTTTCTGCTTATACTTTATGAGGCTCATGTTGACTTTTTAGGTTGCTTCTTTGGGACCTTCGCCCCTGCGGCACGAGCTTCGGAAAGTCCGATAGCAATCGCCTGTTTACGACTGGTGACCTTTCTTCCGCTGCCACTTTTAAGTGTTCCTTTTTTCAGCTCATGCATAGCGCGTTCCACTTTGCCCTGCGCCTTCTTACTATATTTCGCCATAGTTGCAATTATTTGTTCAAAACCATCGTCTAAAAAAATGCCAGATTTTTTTTTCGATCACAGAGATACAATTTAGCACGTCACCCGCTGCCGCGCCCGATGATGATCCAACACCGGCGTGGCACTTTTAGCGTTCGCTTTTACGGACATCCTCCTCTAGAGATGAGTCGATTCTAAAACCAAATAACTCCGGACAAGCAGAAAAAATAATAAAATTCCATACCTTTGACTTCCCTTTTTTTAAGTCCAGCAAATCTTAGCGATACTGGCCCGTTTAGTCAAAGGCGATCAATAAAAACATAACAATAACAAATGGCCCGACCCCAGGAGACATTCAACAAGAAAGAGCTAGAAAAAAAGAAGCTCCAGAAGCGTAAGGAAAAAGAACAAAGAAAAGAAGACAGAAAAGCCCATGCGAAAGAGGGTCAATCCCTGGAAGACATGATGGCCTATGTCGATGAGAATGGCAATATTTCCACCGTGCCTCCGGATCCAACAAAGAAGAGGGACATCCGTCAGGAAGATATCGTTACAGGTTCAAGAAATTTTGAATCGGCCGGGTCCGCCGCCCTGAGGCAGGGAAAGGTTTTATTTTTCAATACCAGCAAAGGCTACGGTTTTATCAAAGACGTTCAGTCCGGTGAAAGCATTTTTGTTCATACAAATGGACTGCTAACACCGGTAGGAGAAAACGACCTTGTTACCTTTGAAACAATGAAGGGTGGCAAGGGCCTCAATGCGGTCAAAGTACGCGTCGTGAAGTAAGTGCAGCCTAAAAATGTCACCTACTCGCCTGTGTCCGGAGGAACGTCACGCCGTAGGCTCTTCGTTCACATTCACGACAGGTGCTGGCTCTACAGGCGTGGGACGTTTAACATGAAGAATAAATTGCTTATCCATGTTAAACTCAAAATGATTTGACTGCATCAGTTCCGTCGCTTTTCGCGACATGCTAAGCATGTTCAAAAGATCTTGTGCCATCAATGAGGTCTTGATGTTATTCGTTGCTTTTCCCTGATACGCCGCTAGCGCAAATGAGTAGCTTTTTTCTTTAGGATTCAACGCTTTGAATTCGTGATCAAAAAACTTGTAGCGCTGCGGTCCTTCCGCAGAGTTAACCATTAATTGTATAATGACAGGACGATATTTGTTCCATAGAGAGATATACACTTGATTTGAGATTGTACTGAAAAACTTGGGTTCCATTAGGTTTTCGTTATTGTTGAGGGTGTGAAGATTATCCTAGATAGGTCTTTAGCGCGCGGGTTTGCGCAAAGTTTCTCAATCTCCTGGTTGCCTTTTCCTTTATTTGTCGCACTCTTTCACGCGTCAGATTGAACTTGTCACCGATTTCCTCTAATGTCATCGGGTGTGTATCATTCAACCCAAAGTAGCAGGAAATGACTTCAGATTCTCTCGCAGTAAGCATTGCCAAAGCTTGCCTGATCTCGCCTTTAAGCGATTGTACCATCAATTCCGAATCGGGAGTTTCCTGGCTATTACTCACCAGCACGTCAAGCAGACTGTTTTCTTCACCCTGGACAAACGGAGCGTCCACCGATAAGTGTCGTCCGGTGATGCTGAGCGTGTTTTCAACATCTTCAATGGTCACTTCCAACGAGGTAGCCAACTCTTCAACCGATGGC
>JANNPM010000282.1:0-17972 GCA_031400145.1 Chryseolinea sp.
CACGTAAGCTTGAAACGACAGGCCATGAGATCATCAAGTCGGTGCATCCTCACCCAACGATGAGTGAGGCCATCATGGAAGCTGCCGCCGCTGCCTATGGCGAGGTCATTCACTTGTGAGGCGTCACCGAGAGGTTTTCAATAATCAAAACTCCGTCCGGTTAACGGGATCGCCCTGAAGAACAGCAGCATGCTTTTCATAAAGCTCCTCTACCTTCTTGGCAAGGTCGCCTTCACCATATTTATAGAGCACGCGTTGTAATTCGCCAAGTATGACGACGTTTACCTGAAGTTCGCGTCCGAGCTCGCGCTTTTGTGTATAATACGATGCAAGCTCGTCTGAACGCGCGCTCATGATGTTGGCGATTTCTATTGCCTTCTCTTTTTCACCGACATCAAACAGCAGATCCACAGACTGCGCATTGGTATAATCGTACGGTACTGACTTGTCAGGCATTTTGGCTAAAGAATACAGCAACACCTCGCGGGCTTTTTCCCTGTCTTCCTGAACGATGAGAAATTGCGCAAGTGAATTGAAACTGCTGCGATGATTCAGCACAAAATTTCTGTAATCCTGGTTATAATAGACTTTGGGATTATCGACGTTTCGGAACTGAAACTTCTTCATCATGTTTTCATAGCTCACCTTCGTATTGACCAATTCGAGCTGATTAAACGGTCTGGGATTCAATAACGGCAGTATGCGATATGCATTGCCTTCCTGGACAACGTATCGGCTAAGATCGACGTTGAATTGTGAAAGGGATGTATTGTTCACGTACATCGGGCGCTCCCAATTCGTGGTAGCCAACACATCAAGCATCGCGAGATCTTTCTTTTCAAGCCCGTTGCCTCGGACACGCAACCTCATCTCAGGAACAAGAAGGCTGTCCATTCCCTCAGGAATGATCCCTAATTTTTTTACTCTCGCTACGTCCACTTTCAAGACAATCTCTTTTGTTGGAAGCATATTTCTTGATCCGCCATAATTGGGATGAAGCAATCCTTTGTTATTGGTTTTCACCAACTGTAAAAATTTGACAAGGTCCATTTGCTTTATACCTGCGTCTTGAAATGGAAGATAATCATTGAGTCCGTTCTGCCGGTAGTTGTCTGCGGTAAGCGTATATGGGAAAGGCTCTGAGGTATAGGTCCTCCTCGTAGTCTGCTCTATGTACCAATCGGTATTATAATAGCTTAAAACCACAACACGCAGGTCCGTACGCACACCTTCAACCTCCTGGCTATACCACAAGGGAAAAGTGTCATTATCACCGCCGGTAAACAGAATGCCGTTGGGCGCGCAGGATTGCAGATAATTGATTGCCGAATCAACAGAGAAATAGCGGTTCGATCTGTCATGATCATCCCATCCGGCGCTTGCCATGAGCACTGGTGCGGAAAAGCCAATGATCGTCGCGACCATCGCTGCAATCCTGTGATTCTTGGTGAATTTCACGAATGCTTCTGCCATAGCTATCACGGCAAAGCCTATCCATAAGCAATACGCGTAATACGAGCCGGCATAAATGTAATCGCGTTCCCGCGGCTCCGTCGGTGGAGAGTTCAGATAAATAACCAGCGCCACGCCGGTGAGAATAAACAGCAGCACGACGACCACGAAGCTTCGCGTATGGGTAGACGATTGGTAGAACATACCAATGAGTCCCAGCACGAATGGAATCATATAAAAATTGTTTCTGCCTCTGTTTTCTGCCAGTATAGGTGGAAGCTTTTCAAACCAGCCTGTAGGCGCAAGCCAGTCCGCATTCTGGATATCGCTTTCACGCCCGCCAAAGTTGAAAAAGAAGTACCGCACATACATCCATCCGATCTGGTGCTGAAACATGAATGAAAGATTTTCACCAAAGGTTGGCCTTTCCCCCTCGCGAAGACCGAGGTTCTCACGATATGCGCTCGCATGCTCGCTGCTCCATACCCTGGGAAGAATCGTCTGATCGTTTGGCTGATAAACATATTCAAACTTGTGATCCTTTATTTCGTACCGGTCCTTTCCCTTCTTATAGATTGCCGACCCTTCCTTCAGATCGACCGGCTGTGAAGTAAAATACGGGCCGAACAACAGCGGGCGGCTACCATATTGCTCGCGTTTAAGATAGCTTACAAAGCTCATGACATCTGACGGATCATTCTCGTCAATCGGGGGATTGTACCCTGAACGGATAACGACGAGCGCATAGGATGAATAGCCAATTAATATAAACGCTGTCGCCGTCAGGAAGGTGTTTAAAACGACCTTCGCTTTCCTTTGGGAATACATGATTCCCCAGATTAAAGCGCCCAGCAGCAAAAAGCCAAATACGACCACACCTGATCCAAATGGTAGTCCAAGGCTGTTCACAAAAAAGATCTCGAAGTAGCTTGAAAATGTAGGAAGGCCCGGGATGATGATCTCGTTGATGAAGAAAATGATCGCCAGGCTTATGATCATGGCAGCGATAACCCCCCATGTGGTAGTCTTATATTTCTTGAAATAATACAGGAGGGCCAGGGCTGGAATGGTAACGAGGTTGAGCAAATGGATGCCGATCGAAAGACCCATCATGTAAAAGATCAATAGCAGCCAGCGGTTCGCTTTGGACTCGTCCTCTATAACCTCCCATTTCAGCATAGCCCACACCACAAAGGCTGTAAAAAACGAAGACATCGCGTAAACCTCCGCCTCGGCAGCCGAAAACCACGCCGATTCGGAAAAAGTGTATGAAAGCGATCCTACGAGACCGGCACCGATCAACACCCATATTTTTTCATCTTTAAGTTCTTCAGGTCTGCTGACTTTCAAAAGTTTACGGCCGAACAATACGATTGACCAGAAAAGGAAAAGCACTGAGAAAGCACTGGCTAGAACACTGCTGAAGTTTATCCAATATGCCACTCGTGTAACGTCACCAAAAGCAAGGAAGGAGAAGAGCCTTCCGATCAGGAGAAATAAGGGCGCTCCCGGCGGGTGAGGTACTTCAAGCTTGTAGGACACTGCAATAAATTCGCCGCAGTCCCAATAGCTGGCCGTTTCCTCCATCGTTAGCCAGTATGTGATCAGGGCCACCCCAAAAACCGCCCAGCCCGTTATGTTATTGATCTTCTGAAAGTTCATTAAGCTTTTAAATTTACCGCTTGAAATAAAAGTCCGAAAATAAGGAAATTTTAGTCAATGTCGTTTAGTTAAGGTAGTTGGCCGAAATAGCTACAAGCTTCAAGCTTGTGTATGCGTCTCGTCGTTTGTGGCTATTGAAAAAAATCTGATCATTGGCAAGTTTGCACAATCAGAGTTGCGGCTTGAAGCTCTCAACAACGGCTGCATTTCGTTTTACGGCAACGGTTCGTACTTTCGGCATCCAAACCGATGCCGTCCCAAAAAATACCATTCTATTCGCTCGAATTCCAGCATGAACTGATTCATCAGGAGGCCACCCGGGCCCTGACTTCTGCGTTCGAAAGGAATTGGTATGTTCTCGGCGACGAGTTGTTGAATTTTGAATCGGAATATGCCAGATTTAATGGGGTAGACCATTGCATTGGCGTAGGTAACGGATACGACGCGTTATGCCTGGCCATTCGCGCTTGTAACCTGGGTAAAGGGGATGAAATAATTGTTCCTGCGAATACGTACGTCGCTACCTGGCTGGCGATTAGCAATTCTGGTTGTACGATCGTCCCCGTGGAACCGGATAGATTAACCCACACCCTGGATGTTCAGCTGATCGAAGGTCATATCTCCCGGAAAACAAAAGCCATCATGCCCGTGCATTTATACGGACATCCTTGCAACATGTCAGCCTTAATGGATATTGCCAACAAGCACGATCTGGTGGTAATTGAGGACAATGCTCAATCGCATGGCGCCACCTGGGAGGGTAAGGTTACAGGTTCGTTCGGGACGATCAGCGCTACAAGCTTTTATCCCACGAAGAATCTAGGCGCCCTCGGAGATGGCGGAGCCATTACTACATCCGACCCATTGATGGCGGACAAGGTCAGGCAGTTAAGGAATTATGGATTCTCTCAGAAGAACGTGTGCGATGAGCCGGGCGTAAATTCGAGATTAGATGAGTTGCAGGCGGCCGTTCTTCGAATAAAGCTGCGCCACCTCCAAAGTTGGAATGCTCAACGGCGAAACATTGCGTCCCAATATCTGGAGCAACTGCGTGGCGTGGGAGATCTTGAGTTGCCTTTACCTTACGGATCGGCAGAACATGCGTACCACCTGTTTGTGGTAACGACGAAGAAACGCGATCGCCTGCAAACGCACCTTTCCGCTGCGGGGATAGAGACGCTTATTCATTATCCGTACCCCCCTCACCTTCAGAAAGCTTACCGCTACCTTGGATACAAAGAAGGAACATTTCCCGTCACCGAAGCACTGGCAAAACATTGCTTAAGCCTTCCAATATGCCCCGGAATGTCTAATGCACAGGTGAGTTACGTGGCGGAAGCCATGAAACGCTTTTATTTGTAAACGATCACATAGAATAGCAGCCAGAGAAAAAAGAGAAGAATGTAAGAGCACGACACAATGATCCAGATGTACTTTTTATCCTTTCGGGCAAAGTGTTGTATGCCCTCCACCAGCAGGATCCAGTATACGATCTCAAACACGCTGAGCGCACGCAAGGGATAGGCCCAGCGTTTGTCAAGTTCCATGTTGTCGACAAAATTTATCACGGCAAGGGGATAAAATGCGCTAATGTCATGCAGCGTCGGGTCGGTCTGAACGAACATAAACCACATGATCTTCAAGATCTCGGGAATGAGAAAGATGTATTCTGCCCCGATCACCACGCCCCAGCATTGCGTATAGGTAACGCGATATCCAAACATGAAGCAGCCCACCCACACAACAAAGGCGATGACTGTGAATTTCCAGAAATAGACAAAAGGGATGGACAAGAACTTGACCGTGTTCAGGATTCTTAAGATAGCCCCCTCGGGCCGATCCTGAAGAAATTCAAAGGCCGCTGTCTCGTTTTCGATGAGTGTTATCTTTACGTACAGAAGGAACAATGATGCAAGGCATAGCAGTACAAAGAGTAATCTTTTGTCGGCACCGAAGAATGATTTAGTTTCGTGTTCCATTGGCTGCGTCCAGGCTGCAAATCTTGTTTGTAGACAGCGTTGGTGGCAAGTTTATAATTAAGTGTGGGTTATTCCAACGAAATAGAATTGATCCAGAGATGATGCGTGCCGTTTGGAGATACTTAGCGATTCCTTTTTTATTCTTGGCTTTGCCGCCTGTTAATGCCCAGGTTGTTACCGATAAGGATACGACCATCATCATGTTGGCTGATCTGCACGTGCAGCTTGAGTGTACGCAGGCGCTCAACGACCTTTATAATTTTAAGTTTCCCCAGGCTGAATATCAGTTTCGGTATCTGCGTTCCAGGTACGCGTGGCACCCGCTTCCTTATTTCCTCATGGGACTTATCGAATGGTGGAAGATCATGCCCAATACGAGAGACAAATCGCACGACGACGTTTTCCTTGCATACATGGATTCAACCATCCGGGTCGGGGAACGATTGTACGATAAGTTCCCCGCCCATAGGACCGAGGCGGCGTTTTTCCTCGCCGCCGCTTATGGATTTAAGGGCAGGCTATATGCTGACGAGGAGCGCAAGAACTGGGGAAGGGCTGCTACTGCTGGCAAAAGTGCCATTAACTATTTAGAGGCCGGAAAAACCAAAGAGGGTTTAAGCCCGGAGCTGCTGTTTGGTGACGCTTTGTATAATTATTTCTCCGTTTGGGTTCCGGAGAATTATTCTGCGCTCAAACCTGTATTGTGGTTTTTCAGGAAGGGTGACAAGGCATTAGGGTTGCAGCAGTTAAAGGAGGTGTCGTACAACGCCTTTTATACACGCACGGAAGCGATGGTGTGGCTGATGCGCATTCTCAACAGCTATGAAAATGATCAGCCGCAAGCATTTCAAATCAGTGAATACCTGCACCAGACCTATCCTGATAACCCGTATTTTCACCGCTATTATGCCCGTATGCTTTATCATCAGGGGAAGTTCCTGGAAGCTGAGCCTGTTTGCAAGAGGATCATAAATTCGATTGACAGCGGTCAGGTGGGATACGAAGGTACCAGCGGTCGTTATGCTGCTTTCTTTCTTGGTCAGATCTATGAAGCCCGGAAGAATCTGGATGAGTCAAGGAAATACTATCGGCTCAGTATGAAGTATGCGGAGCAGGTGGATGCGACTGAATCCGGTTATTACTTGTTTTCTATGATCGCCCTCGGTGAAATTGCAGAAAAACAAGGTAACAAGGCTGAGGCGCGGGGGTGGTTCAAAAAGGTGACCAAGAAAGCGGGAAGAAAGGACGAGGCGTTTAAGGATGCGAAGAGGCGGTTGAAGCGGATGGAGAAGGGGGATTGATAACATAAAATATATCGTGGAACTACGTGATCTTGTCGTAACGCCTGTGTTTCTCGTGCTCGTGTATGCGGTAGCATACCTGATTAGAAAGCGCGTTACGGATGAGGTCAACCGCGTCTATTTTCTCCCTGCTTTGACGGTAAAGATTGTAGGGGCTCTCACCGTCGGACTCGTATATCAGTTTTATTACAAGGGAGGCGATACGTTCAGCTACCATACGCATGGCAGCCGGCATATCTGGGAAGCGTTTATGGAATCGCCGGCTTTGGGGTTGAAGCTGATTTTCACCCACGGCTCCGACATCAGTGGAATTTACAAATATTCATCACGCATCCTTTTTTTTTCTGATCCTGGTTCGTACGCCATTGTTCGGATCGCAGCCATCCTGGACCTGTTGACATTTTCAACATATTCCTCGACAGCTATACTTTTTGCGGCATTCAGTTTCATCGGAATGTGGATGCTTTTTTTAACGTTTTACAGACGATATGCACCACTTCATCGTTGGCTGGCAGTCGCTGCTTTTTTTGTCCCTTCTGTTTTTTTTTGGGGATCAGGTTTATTGAAGGATACTATCACGCTCGGATGCGTTGGTATGGCGACCTACGGGGTGGCTGCTATATTTATCGAGAAGAGACCGTCGGCTGCGGTCTGGCTTCTGCTGCTTGTATCGCTTAGCGGACTTTATCTTATCAAAATTTACATACTCCTTGCGTTTTTGCCTTCCGCCGTTATTTGGATTATTTTCTCGCAGCTACAATCCATTCGTTCCCTTGTATTCAGGGTTTTCTCTTTCCCGATTATGATTGCGCTTGCGCTGGCAGTGTCCTACTTCGCGGTTATGAAGGCAGGCGAGGGAAATAGTAAATATTCTATTGACAACCTTGCGCGTACAGCACAAATAACGGCATATGACATCAGATATTATACCGGGAAGGAGGCTGGATCAGGTTACACCCTTGGTGAACTTGATGGAACATTTAGTTCCATGATTGCGCTCGCCCCGCAAGCCATAAATGTATCGTTGTTCCGGCCCTATCTGTGGGAAGCGAATAATCCTTTCATGCTATTATCCGCGTTAGAGAGCTTCCTCCTTTTTGCATTTTTCGTGTACCTATTGATAGCGGATAACTTTAAACTAGCAAAGGCATTCACTCAGCCGGATATTGTTTTTGCATTATTATTTTCTTTAACCTTTGCGTTTGCCGTGGGCGTATCGACATTCAATTTTGGAACGCTTGTCAGATATAAGATTCCAATGCTGCCATTTTTTATTATTGCGTTGTTATTGATGCATTTTTACGCAAAGAGTGAGAGAAAATTTGACGAATTTGAAGTAACTGAAAATTGATTGATGACTTTTTTTCGACCTTCCTGCCCAATGCGTTCTCTGAGGTTCTTATCCAGAATAAGTTTGGTCAATGTTTCTTTCCATTCAATATTTGAGTGACAAAGAAACCCATTGATTCCATGATCGACAATTGAACTATTTACGCCTACCCGGGAGCCTACGGCGGGAATGCCGAGGGACATATATTGCAACAGTTTAAAGCCACACTTTCCGTGGGACCACTGGTCATCGGGCAAAGGCATTATCCCAATGTCGATTCTCAGTAGATCCTGAATTTCGGAATCCAATCTCCACGGTATGAATATCATTGTGCGAAGGGCAAGCGACGGTTTTCTATCGGCAATCACAATAAACTGCAGATTCTCGAATTCATTTTCAAGATCCTGCAGCAAAGATTCAATAGCGTACAGATATTTAAGCGTGGAATGCGATCCGGTCCAGCCGATCGTAGTTTTTCCGGTACTTGCCAGCTTTTCAAATAAATCCGGATTGTGCCAATTGATCGTATCGATCGTCGTCGGATTCAATATTGAGCGTTGATTAAATTTCTTTGCAAAGGAACTCAAGTAAAGATTTCCGGCACTTACTTTCCAGGACCAGCGGCAGATAAGCTTAACCTTGTCTCTGTACTTCAGCAAGCGGAGCATTCTCGATTCCGTCAGCCTATCCGTTATCCAGATAGCATCATCGAAGTCGTAGATAACTTTTCTTTTAAGAATCCTGATAACTATCCATTCGAATAGGGGAGGGCCGAGAGGCGCCGCCTCCCGGTGAATAAAAACGAAATCGAATTTCCTCGCCTTTAATAGAAGGACGATCCTCTGAAGAAGCCCTTTGATAACAGCGGCCAGCTTTCTAACAGAATTTCCGGATTTATAAGCAATCTGCCAGTTAGCTGAATCTAGAAAACTCTCAACGCGAAGCTGGTATCCATGATTGCGAAGCAACTCAAAATATTGCTCGAATCTAAATCGCTGTGATGGCGACTCCATCAATGGATAGGGGACTAGGAATAAAACCGATTTTGATGTCATGGACTATTATAGCTTCGATGAATGTAAAGATGTTAAATTCTACATTGCCTGTATGGGTAAATCCTGATAACTTGGCATGTATTGCGGGATTCCAGATACCCGGCCCGGTAAGAAGATGAGTGATCAGATTGAACAAATCATAGATGCCGAGAAACAACCTCTTTTCGATTGGCGGGAATTATGGGCTTATAAGGAGCTTTTCTATTTTTTTACCTGGCGTGATATAAAGATAAAGTATAAGCAGACTGTTTTGGGGTTTGCCTGGGCAGTGCTACAGCCCCTTCTCATGATGGTCATTTTTACTTTCTTTTTCGGAAAGGCGTTGAATGTTCCGTCGCAGAATTTGCCATATCCAGTGTTTGTGTTTTCGGGGCTGTTGCTTTGGAATACCTTTGCTTCCGGATTAACGAGCTCAGCGAATAGCATGGTCAATAACGCGCACATCATTAAGAAGATCTATTTCCCCAGGCTGATCATACCCGTATCATCAATTCTGGTGGCGCTTTTTGATTTTTTGATGGCCTTTATCCTTTTTGTTCCGCTACTTGCATATTACAAGCAGGCGGTGTCATGGAGTCTTTTGTGGGCATGGCCGATGGCGCTGACGATAACTTTGATAGCAACGTTGGGTCCCGGTTGTCTGCTTTCGGCGCTGAATGTCAAGTATCGCGATTTTCGATATGTCATACCCTTTCTTGTGCAAGTGCTTTTTTTTCTGACACCTGTGATATACCCAATCTCACTATTGAAGTATCCCTTGTTACAATATGTGCTTGTCTGTTCTCCGATGTATGCAGCGGTCGAGTTGTTTCGTTATCCCATAACTGGCATTCAACCAGACTTGAGTTTTATAGTATTAAGTCTCGTGTCGGGGCTTATTCTATTATTTACCGGAGTATTTTATTTTAAAAAGACTGAAGATTTTTTTGCAGATCTGGCGTGAGAGTTCACAATGGTAGGTGTGGAGGCATTTAAACGAGCATTATACGCGATGGAAGAAAGAATAGCGGAACTACGTAAGAAGATCATCGAGGGATTGACCCTAAGCGCTAAACGCCTTATAGAGGCTAAGGCTAAAGAGGATGGTGTATTGATATATTCGGAACGGGGGAAAATAGTACGGGTCAAAGCCAGAAAGCTGCTTGCTGAAAGGAAATGATAAGTAGTGAAGTGCGATTGCTGAGACGCCAATAGGAATGAAACCGATAGTCGAAGTACAAGGAGTTGGGAAGAAGTACAGCATCAAACATCAGGGTGCAGGTTATTTAAGTCTTAGGGAACGGGTTCAGGATGCTTTTAAGTTTGGCGGAAATCAAGAGGAAGACTTTTGGGCACTGACCGACGTTACATTTTCTGTTGATCCAGGCGAATCTTTAGGGATTATCGGGCGAAATGGGGCCGGTAAGTCGACATTGTTGAAAATTTTATCAAGGATAACGCCACCGACAAAAGGAAGGATTGTAACGAGAGGCAGGGTAGCGAGTTTGCTTGAAGTGGGCACTGGTTTCCATCCCGAGTTAACAGGAAGGGAGAATATCTTCTTCAATGGTTCTCTCTTAGGAATGAAGAGACGAGAGATTGAGAACAGATTCGAGGAGATCGTCGATTTCAGCGGGGTTGAAAGATTTCTGGATACGCCACTAAAGCACTATTCGAGTGGAATGCAATTGAGGCTGGCCTTTGCCGTGGCGGCATTCCTGGAACCGGAGATATTGATTATTGATGAGGTGTTGGCAGTAGGAGATGCCGAGTTTCAGAAGAAGTGTATTGGCAAAATGAAGGACGTTAGCAAGAGCGGAAGAACCATACTTTTTGTGAGTCACAATATGGCTGCGCTTCGCACACTGTGTGAAACGGCATTCCTCTTGGGTAAAGGTAGAATCGAAGCTTTTGGCGAAACTTCAGAAGTGATCAATGCCTATCTGTCTTCAAATGAAGTTCAGCATACACAGGGAATCTTTGATTTGGAAAATTATCAGGACAAGAAATACCCAGGTCGTGGTGTGGTGTCTTGTAGGTTGCTGAGAAATGGTCAGCCTACCGATGTTTTCTTTTGTGGTGAAAAGTTTTCAGCAGAATTTGAGTTTCGGGATGTTGAACCGATCAATGAGATCGTCTTCGGGATAGTTATTAAAGACAGCAATCAGCAACCGTTGATTGGCCTTAATAACTGGGACCTTGGTGTACGATTGAATGCAAGTCCCATAAAGAATGGAACGTTGGTTTTTGAACTTGCATCGCTACCACTTTTCGGAGATTCCCTTTGTTATATTGACCTGTATTTTGGTGAAGGAGGGAACAATTACGATATCATTCAAAACGCGGTCTGCTTCAAGCTCCAGCCAGCCGATGTCCTGAAAAACGGTAAAATCTTAAATCCCCGACTCAACATCGTGGACCCTGGTGAAGTTAGAATGGCTTTGAAGGATTCGTAAATGATTTTAAAGTTAACTCAGGTAAATTCAGCAGTTACCATGTGCATCTATGGCTGAGCACGCATTATATGTTCATGATGAATTTGTGCATAACACAACTGCGGCAAGAATAGTTTTGCCTATGGTATTCAAGAAATTGAACGTGGCATCAGTTCTTGACGTGGGATGTGGTCTGGGAACATGGCTATCGGTATGCGACGAATTGGGCGTGAAAGATTATTATGGTGTCGACGGGGGTTACGTAGATAAGTCCAAACTTGCAATAGACTCCTCAAAGTTCGGAATAGTGGACCTGCGAAAAGGCTTTGCGCTTCACCGGAAATTTGATCTAATCATATGCCTTGAAGTTGTAGAACATTTACCGGAAGCCTCAGCAGATGTATTTGTAAAAAGTCTGATTAACCACGGAAATAATATTTTGTTTTCTGCTGCCATACCCGGGCAAGGAGGTCAAAATCATCTGAATGAACAATGGCCAGAATATTGGGAATCTAAGTTCCAAGGAGGCAATCTGTATTTTCATGATGTATTGAGGCCGGCTATATGGAAGAATGAGAAGATCGAATGGTGGTATAGGCAAAATATTTTTCTCATTACGGCCGAGAGGCCGGAATATGCACCATTCGGATCGCTTTCAGTTGTGCATCCTCATCTATTCGAGCAGGTTAATAAAGATCATCAGAAATATCATGATGAGCTATTGGACGGTAGGCAAGGTTTACGGGTCGCATTTAAAGTGTTTTTGAATTCCTTTGTATTCGCAACAAAAAGACTGTTTAATAGCTTCCGTCCTAAAAAATGACGGGGGAATTTCTGTTCATTACTAATAAGGGTAGCCTGGTATCCACAATGCTTTTCCTGTTCAGCCAAGTCCATACAATCGACGGAGACTAAAAAGTAAAGTATCGTAAAGGAATCGTATATGGAGGGGATTTCAATTATTATCTGTTGCTACAACAGCGCCAAAAGAATTGAAGAGACGATAGGATGTCTTCTAAATCAGAAAACCTCCGGGCAGTTTGACTGGGAGATTATTGTCGTCGATAATGCATCCACAGATAATACATTTGATGTTATAACTGCATTATGTGACAGTAGACAAACAGGCATTCCGTTCCGTGTTGTTAAAGAAGACATACCTGGACTGATAAATGCAAGGATGCGGGGTATACGTGCGGCAACCTACGACATTTTGATATTCTGCGACGACGATAATCACCTCGAACCGAATTATGCTGACAAAGCCGTTAGGCTATTTGCACAGCGGAAAGAAATCGCAATTGCCGGAGGGTGGAACAAACCAAAGTTTTTTCATTACCCCGGCAAGTGGATTGAGGCGAATTATGGCGCACTTGCCATAGATGCATATCCCCGCCCGGAAGGCTATGTCAAATGGGTTTTCGGTGCCGGGATGGTTATAAGAAAGAAGGTGTTCGATGAATTACGGTCTGCCGGAATTGAGCCAATGCTTATCGGAAGGCAAGGTTCGAGGCAGACGTCCGGTGACGACGCTGAGTTGTGCCACCTGATCCGTTTCATGGGATATAAGGTTTATTATACACCAGAGCTTGTCCTCTATCATAAAATATCCCAGAGTCGCCTGACGAGAATTAGTTTTATCAAGGCCAATTTTAAAAACGTATTTCCGGTTGCATATTTATTTGCGCTGAACGTTCTGATAGATCAACCTGACATTTCAATTGACAAGGTTCGCTACTTGATGTTAAAAAGGGTCGTGTCAAACGTACTCTATTTTTTTCCGCGCGTGTTTGTTGGCAAACATAATTTTTATTCCTTTATAATGTACTACCAAAACGTTCAGCTCTTCTTGTGGGCAATACTGAGGTGGTCCACATTGAATTATATACATTTGAAAATTAAAAAAAATCTCTACAAACTATAAGTTATGGTGTCGCGATAAGGTAAAATGCTTATTTTACATAAGCGATTAAATTCCTTTTTTTTGATTTAACCGGTATTTTTCCGGCTTATAAATTTGACGCTATGGGCGAAATTGGCATTGATTACGATTCCTGGCACTTGGTTCATTCTGGTGATGACGATGTTTCAACACCCTGGCATAGTTTTGCAACGAAGATGCTAAAATTGCTCAGTCTCAATGGCAAGACTATCTTGGAAATAGGCTGTGGAAGGGGTAGCTTCTCGAATTATATAGTCAAGGGATTTCGCGGTATAGAAAAACTCTATGCGTGCGACTATTCAGGCTGGGCCCTTGAGAAGGGTAAGATGAACGGAGCAAAATCGGCAAGAATAATTTGGCAAAAGGAGGATATTCAAAAGCTTTCGTTTAAAGACAACAGTTTTGATGTGATCATATCGTGTGAAACAATCGAACATGTTGCTAGCCCAAACCTGGCCCTGAAAGAGATTTATCGTGTCTTGAAGCCGGGTGGGAAGTTCATACTGACCTGCCCGAATTATTTTAACCTTTTCGGTATTTGGTGTCTATATCGAAGGATTATTGGTAGGCCTTACACGGAAGGAGGTCAACCCTATGTGAACTATATCCAACTGCCTGCAATTTATTGTAGGTTAAAGATGCTTGGATTCACGATTGAACATTTTCAGGCATCGGAGTTGGTGATTCCGGCACGTGTTCCTAAAACCTTTTATGGCGGTATAATTCCAAATAGTTTGAAATATTTTGGCAACCGTACTTATTACCTCCTGTCAAAGAATTGAAATGACATGGGTATCACCGGCTCTTCAGCTAACTTCTTACTTTATGCGCATAAGCGAGGCGTCTCCTACTTAAACACGTTGATGCTTGGAAGACAGCAAATGTTTATCGAGGACAGCGCGCGCGCTGCACTTGATCGCCAACTTAGGGGGCTTGGTTCTGTTCTCCCCATAGCAGGTGGATTCTCTGAACCTTTTTTTGAATTTTTGGGCGCAGACAAGATTGACAGCATAGACTATTCCAATTTCGAAGAGGCAACTATCATTCATGACCTCAATAATCCCGTGCCAGATTCTTTCAAGGATAAATATTCGGTTGTTTTTGACGGGGGAACCCTGGAACATGTGTTCAATTATCCAATTGCAATGAAAAGTTGCATGGATATGGTTCGGGTTGGAGGTCACCTTATAGCAATTACACCATCGAATAATTTCTGCGGGCATGGATTTTATCAGGTGAGTCCGGAATTGTTTTTTTCCATGTTTACCGATCAGCATGGTTTTCAGACTGAACTTGTTGCCCTTCAGGTTGACCCTGAAGGTCGCCCCCCTGAATGGTACCAGGTAAAGAATCCGGCTGAGCTGAAGCGAAGGGTAACGCTCGTGAACGACTATCCAACGACTGTGGCAATTATCGCAAGGAAAATCAGAGACACAAAGGATCTGGTATTGCGACCAATGCAGAGTGACTATGCTCACATTTGGACTGTGCATACTTCAATTCAGACGAATATTCGAATTTCAGGAGAAAGTAAATGGATCCATTTTTACCGCAGACTCGTGCCGGAAAGGGCGAAAAAATTAATCAGGAGCCTGCGCAATCGGAAAATCAGCAAAGAACGCCACACGGAGTTACTTGGCAAAGTCAATCCTGATTTCTTTATACCTCTGGATATATAACCTCGCGGCAATGGCAGTAATCCTGTTTTACTCACCATTCTACAAACGGGCGAGAGATGTAGAATCTGTTATGATTCGCTTTATAAGAGAAGGGCACCAGGTGATTTCACTTAACCAGCGAGTCGACTCAGCGTTTACCAGTTATTTACTATCAGAGAAGATTCCGGCTTTCGAGCATCCGATCAAAAGCGGAAGTTTAATTTCACTCGTCAATCACATACTTTATTTCATTCGGTTTTGCAAAGGGCATCGTATTGACATAGTTTTTAGTCACCTGGATTCGCCAAATTTTGTATCGTCAATAGCGCAGTATTTTATCAGAGCCAAGGTTTATTTATGTCGACACCATGTTGACGAGGCTACACTGTATAACTATCACAAGAGCTGGTCATATCGATTGACAAATTTCCTTGCGCGGAATATTATTGTTGTTTCGGAACGGGCAAGACGATATATAATAGAAGTCGAAAAGGTTTCTGAAGCGAAGGTTATTCACATAAACCTTGCGTTCGATTTCTCCCTTTACTGCATACCAGGCGAAGCAGGAGTTTCAGGTGTAAGAAAAATGTATCCGGGCGACATTTTAGCGATTACGGTTTGCCGGCTGACCAAATATAAAAGACCCGATCTGTGCATAGAAATAATTCGGCAATTAAGGAGAGAAGGGGTTGGCATTAAACTGCTCATACTCGGTGCCGGTCCGATGGAAGGCGAATTAAGAAGCCTGATCATCGACGGTGGGCTGCAGAATGATGTTAAGCTGATCGGACACGTTGATAATCCACTTGATTACATTGCTGCCTCAGACCTGATGATACACCCTTCCGTGCTTGAATCAAGCTGCGTTGTTCTAAAGGAAGCTGGTCTCCTTAGAAAGCCGGTTCTGGTATGCAGCGGAATTGGGGATGCAGACGAATACATTATCGACGGTTTTAATGGCTTTCTGCTTTCGGTCAGTGCGTTTCAACAGGAGGCAACGGATACAATTAGAAAGGTTTTTGTTCAGGGGGCGGAGGCTCAGGTTATGGGTGACAGACTGCGGGAAACCGTTATTCAGAATTTCAGCATAGATAACGTTTTTTCCAGATATGTTCAAATTCTCCAAATGCTAAGATCAAACTAGTGGTGCATTGTCAAGTCACCGCTTTTAACGGACTGAGGTTGCCTTAATGAAAGCTTAATGAACCTGCTGATAAAAATGACCGGGATTGGTTAGTGTGGTTAAATCAGCTTAGCTTTTTTAAGGTTCGCTTTGGCTTTGTTCACCTTTTTTGAAAAAATCACTTCACCCTTCATTCCACGAAAGAATTTGACGATCTTTTGTTTTTCCTCCGTGGTAGCGGCAATTTCGGGCTTTTTAAGCGTAACTGAAGGCATATTTTCCAATTAATTGAAATCAATTTACGTTTTTACTTCAAGCTAATCAAGATAAAATCGTACTCCTTTTTTACATCAAAAGGCTCGACCACACTGCCTAAACAGCCTTCCACCACATAATGTTCCGTAATTCTGCGATAGTAGTCTCTGACCAGTTTATGGTAGTACTTCTTCCGCAGCAAGGTGCTACCGTCAAGGTGAATCTTTTTTGTTGGATGCCGTTCGAAAAAGAAAGGCAGCGTGGAGGTAACGGTAGAAAGCACTTTTCTCATATCGCCGTTGTCGCTCTCTGCTTCATCATCTATCTCCATTGTCGCTGTATTCAAGTCACCAAATCCTAAATTGTAATAAGTGACTTTGTGCTTTTTGACAATATCGTAAGCAATAATTTTAATAACACGATTTTCACCATTGCTATCATAGCTCACGAACGAAAACTTTAGCGCGTTACCGTCCCTTTCGAGAGGATACGTATTGGGAATCATGCCCGAGTTGGTATTTGTGACACCCTAATAGAGATAGCGTCCATTAAAAATGAGTAGCCCTACCACAATTGACGAAAATTGAAAAAATTACTCCTCATCCTTTATAGCTGTAACCCTCCTGGTTTCCCCAAGAAATTTCAAATTTGGTTTCGGTGTATCCGGACAATCAAAGCTCGCAATCTCGTCCTCCCTTACGGATAATCACAGTGGGGTTCATGTTTCACGCTAACTCTGAGTAAAATGAAAAAGCGATATTATTCGTCATCTGAAGAGACGAAAAAATCGGTCTCGGGATTAGTTCCCAACTCTTCTTTCATCATTCGCAAGAACGAATCAAGGGTGCTTACTTTTATGGATTTGTTGTTATCCTTTCTTCGCATATGTATGCCTACAGTGTTTCGACTGTAACCTCCCGTAATCCGATCGATCTTTTGGGATAAATCGGCTATTGGCCGGAAGATGTCCCACCGATTTCCCTCGAAAAGCTGTTCGCAGCTTCGAATGTAAATGTTTCGATGAATCGATAGCTTATCGGCTTTGAAGTGCTTATCAAAAAAGGTATGGCTGTGATCATGTTCCCAGATTGATAAATCGTATCCTCTTACCTTATTCAGTGAATTTATTATAAATCGTTTGGTGCCTGAAGAGTTGAAACTTGAATAAACTTTAAATTGTGGCTCAGGAAGAAGTTCAAAAAGAGGAGTGGGCTGTACAATAGCTCATAGGGGCAATTAAGATCAGGCCCTAAACTCCATAAAATTTTGAGCTCTTTTTCTAATACTGAGAAAGATTTATAGCGCTGACGACAACTCTCATTCGATTACCTAATCCTCCAAATGGTTCGACGACAAGAACACCTTTCATAAAGGAGCGAAGTTTAGTATAATTTCGTACATTTCGAACGTGCGCTTGCTGAATTTGATGTCTAGCTAAATATTTAATGGGCTTTCATGTGTTGGATCGCCTGAAATTATTCGTCAAGTCCAAATACTTTCTCTTCAAGACATTTAGGCAACCCCTCATTTGGATGCATTATTTTGAAAAGAAACGATTTGTTCCGGTTGATGATTTCTGGAACAATCGGATCGCCACTGTTTTAAATGCACCGGATAACCAGCAAATCCCCAGGGTACTTAAGGCCGGTGAGATTGAAGGGGACACCCAGATAATGCACAACAATATCAAAATTCATGTCGGAAGTTATTATGGAGATGCTAATACGGTCTTGCTTTACAAAAACCGGGGTGTGCATGAGCCGGAAGAAGAGAACTGTTTTGAACAGATACTGAATTTGAT
>JANNPM010000083.1:0-6208 GCA_031400145.1 Chryseolinea sp.
TTACGCCTCGTTTATTACTGTGAAAGTTTACCTTTGAGCCAAACCATCATTACCATTCCATCACATGTTGCGTGACAACCTGGCCCGCATCTTCCGCACTTTAAACACAAATCTATTATACGTCCGCTTCCGGCCTGTAGAGAAATTGTTAAAGGTCAATCTTTTGCTTTCATCCAAAGTTTATCGAAGGTGGATGAAGCAGCGTCACGGGGATCAAGTTGTGGAATTATTGATCGACAGAGACATAAAGATGCGTGTCGATCCTTCCAAAGCTATGGGTGCCGCCTTCTATTGGATGGGATTGCACGAATTGAATGAGTGGAGATTCCTGAACTGCCATCTGAAGCCAGCTATGGTATTCGCAGATATCGGCGCCAACCAGGGAGAATTTTCACTTTTTGCCGCGAAGCGGCTACCGCGAGGCAGGGTGCTTGCATTTGAGCCTGTAGACCTCTATCACCGTCAGCTAAAGGAAAACATCGCGCTTAACAGCTTCGAAAACATCGAAACTTTTGCCTTTGGTCTGTCGGATCAAACCAAACAAATGCCGATCTATTCAAGCGCCGAAGGCATCGGCGAGCACGAAGGGCTGGCAACTATTTTCCAATCCAGCCAGCGCGGCCGGCTCGTGCAGCAGATCGAACTGAAGGTATTCGATGACCTGATACCTGCGCTAAACCTTTCGCGCCTGGACTTCATGAAAATTGACGTTGAAGGAGCGGAGCTCATGGTGATAAGGGGCGCACGCAAAACAATTGAGAAATACCGGCCATATATTATGCTCGAAGTAAATGAGGAAACCTATCGCGCTGCTGGCTATAGTGTCAACGATGTCAGGAGCTTTTTTGCCTCCCTGGGTTACACGCTTAATCTTATAACGAAAGACGGCGGTTTGAAGTCCGCGCAGGCTGTGCCATCATTTTGTAACGTAGTGTTTAAGCCTGACCACTGATTGCATGAAGGTGCTGATGCTAACGCCGTGGTATCCCGATGATCTCAGTCCTAACGCCGGGATTTTTATCCGGGATCAGGCGAAAGCACTATCCAAAAACCACGAGGTTGTTGTGATTGCGTCGAGAGTAAACTACAGCAAGTCGTCATTTCTTTCTTACGCAATCAAGAAATCGCTTGCGCCTGGCATTACTGAATACAATCTTACAATCGATAAGTCCTTGCCAGGCTATAACCAGCTCAATCACCTCTTTGTTACCTGCTGGCAGTCCTGGAATATTGCTAAGCGTTTCAACCCCGACATCATTCACGCCTCGATCGGATACCCCGGAGCATTTTGGGGATGGGCACTTAGCAGGCTGTTAAGGAAGCCTTACGTATTCACGGAGCATACGCGCGTTACAAACAACTTTCGTAGCATGTTTCACAAGCAACTGACACTATTCGGAATCAGGCGCGCCAGGGTGATTATGGGAGTAGGCAGCACGTTGGCCGGCGAAATCAGACGGCTCACACAACGGGACGTTATTGTAGTTCCCAATATCGTCGATGTTGAGAGGTTCAGGAACGCAAAAAGATCCTCTTCGTCAGTTCCGCAGATCGGATTTTTAGGTGGTCTGAATACGCCTGTTAAAGGACTTGATATTCTGCTAAAAGCGGTTGCAGGCATTGACAGCGAATTTGTCCTGCACATCGGTGGCAAAGGTGCGTTATTGGATGAATACAAATCTATGGCAACTACATTAGGTATTGGTCCTAAGTGCAGGTTCTATGGATTCATTGATCCAACGAACTTGCCTGAATTCATGACGCAGCTACATTTTCTTGTTTGCTCGAGCCGGTATGAAACTTTTTGTATTTCGCTGATAGAAGCAATGGCCGCAGGTCTCCCGGTAGTGTCCACACGTTGCGGCGGCCCTGAGGATTTCGTAAATGAGACCAATGGTATGTTGTGCGAAAAGGAAGATCCTGAGGCGCTGAAGACAGCGATAGAGGGTATGACGCTGTCGTACCGCAAGTATTCAGACGATATGCTGAAAGGCTTTGCAATGCAATATGCTCCTAACAATGTGGTAAAACGACTGATAGAGATTTACAGGCAGGTTTTGCATTGATCGTTAAGTATCGGCAACATTTCGCACGAGCGACAGAATGATCAAACTGTTCTTTTCAGCATTCAATTCTGCCGCTGCGATGGCGGAGTTTCTTTTAAAGCCTTCGATTTTCTGTTGGTCGAGTGCATTCAAGTTTTTTGCAAGGCTGCTTGCAGTAAAGTCGTCAGAAACAACTCCATTTTTGTAATGACGAACGATTTCAGCCATCTCCGGAGTTGGTCCTACGGCAACGCCAAGGCGCGCCTGAATGAAATCAAAAAGCTTATTCGGTAGCGTATTTTCGTAGTTGAAATTTATTGGTGGCAATAGAAAAACTCCCATGTCATATTTGTTCACTGTTGTCACCACCTGATTGATAGACACCGGATCAAGGATCTTGATTCTCGTGTCCGATAATGCCCGGGTACCGAGCCAGTCGATATATCCTGCCGTACCTCGCGAAGCGAAACCGGGCTTAAGCAGAATTAGATCCAAGGTAAACCGCTGGTCCAGCAATGCCATCATGTCGATCATCAATTCAAGCTTACGCGAAGGCGTAGCGATACCGTGATGTACAAGCCTTATTTTGTTGCTGGTCATCGGTGACGGACTTAGGTTAGAATAATTACTGGCGTTTGTCACCAAAAAAGGTCGCCTGCCAAAGTTCTTTTCATACTCGTTTGCCAGGCCCCTGCCAACGGTCATCATACCTGCCACTAGCGGAATATATTTTCGACATAGCCACGTATTGAAGTTCTGAAAAAATATCCTCCACATCTTCTTGTCTTCAAAGTGACGCGGCGCATATTCATGTGCATCAAAGATTATTTTTGGATTTTGGGGAAAGCTAAAGGCTATAGGGAGTGTCTCGACATCATTGGCAATGATAATGTCAAACCTGCGACCGGCAAGCTGTTTCACAATGAAGTGATAGTTGTGGAGCACACGGTGTGCAAGTGTAAACGCCCTTAAGAGCAGCAGCGCACCGGCAATGCCTTTCCGGAAAAGCGTGAACTTTGTCGGTTGGATCGTGATTAATTCGTATCCGTCGCCGGGTTCACCGCCAAAACATACTACTGCTGTATCGTACTCGTCTTTTAACGCCAGCACCTGTCGCCTTACACGAGCATCGTGGTTGAAATTGCTAAGTACGATAACCAGGATCCTTTTCTTCATGGAATAAGCTTCGCGCCGGACTTTTTAAGCCTCGCCGGATTCTCCTTTGCAAAACTCTCCCATGACGTACCTTTACCTTTGATTACAGCCTTTTGATAATGATGACAAACTGCTACGGCCACTGCATCACTGGCGTCCAAAAGCTTGGGGAGCTCTTTCAATGCAAAGAGGGTCATCAGCATTCTCGCAACCTGCTCTTTTGAAGCATTGCCATTACCTGTTACTGACTGTTTGATCTTCTTGGGTGCGTACTCAATGATCGGAACCTGTCGTGATAACGCCGCTGCCATCGCAACGCCTTGTGCGCGCCCGAGCTTGAGCATTGACTGTACATTCTTTCCAAAAAAAGGCGCCTCTAGGGCGACCTGATCCGGCAGAAAATCATCTATCAGGCTGATCACCCGTTCAAATATTTTCTTCAATCTGAGCTCATGGCCAGGGTATTTGCT
This sequence comes from Chryseolinea sp., assembly GCA_031400145.1. Classification (GTDB taxonomy): domain Bacteria; phylum Bacteroidota; class Bacteroidia; order Cytophagales; family Cyclobacteriaceae; genus Chryseolinea. The sequence continues at coordinate 3,671 of JANNPM010000083.1, forward strand.
GAGGTGGATTACGCCATACTGAAGCAGTTGTATCTTTCCACGGTGGATCAGGATCACCCCGTAGCCCATGACGTTCGTTCCAGGGTCCAAACCAAGAATGATTTTCTCTTTCCCCACTTTTTCCACGCGGCAAGATAGGCAGCGATCTTAAATTTTTGAAATTGCAGTATGGTGATTGTCTACTGTACTATCTTCTTTCTCTATACAGGCCTGATCATCGCGTTGATGGAAGGGTGGCGCAAAGCAACAAAGCAAACAGAAAATTGCTCATCACCGGGCAGCGAAAAGGCGATGGTTTCTGTCATCGTGGCCGCTCGTAATGAGAAAGCGGTTATAGAACACCTTCTTGATGACCTCACCCGTCAGGTGTATGCGCCATTCGAGGTAATCGTGATTGATGATCATTCTGACGATGGAATGGCTGCAGCGATCGCTGAAATTGTGGATAACGACCCACGTTTTACCCTGCTGCATGGCGTTGGCAATGGCAAAAAGCAAGCAATTGCCCAGGGCATCGAAGCGGCAAAAGGATCTATCATCCTGACCACTGACGCTGACTGCCGCGTCAGGCCCTATTGGACATCGGAAATGTCCCGCAGCTTTGCCAATAAGGAAACGCAGTTTGTCTTTGGCGCAGTGACTATGCAGGGAGAAGCTTTATTTGATGCAGTTCAGTCGATTGAATTTGCAACGCTCATTGCTACCGGCGCTGCAACGGCTTCGCTGGGATATCCTACAATGTGCAACGGTGCGAACCTTGCGTTCCGAAAGGAAGCCTTTAAAGAAGTGAACGGTTACTCAGGTAATCGAAATATACCTTCGGGTGATGACGAATTCCTCCTGCGCAAAATTATGGATAGGTACCCGGATGCCGTTCGCTTTGCCGGAAACAGCCAAAGCGTTGTCAGGACAAACCCCAACAACGACATTGCACAGCTATTCCATCAGCGTATACGTTGGGCCGGAAAGTGGCGGCACCAGACGCACTTCGTACCAAAGGCGCTGGCCATATTCATTTTCTGCTTCCATCTGTCCGTACTGATGTTGCTTCCACTCGCGCTGCTAAGCGCAATATCGCCATTGCTGGCGGTAGCATTATGGTGCTGTAAGGTGTTCGGGGAGTTGGCATTCCTGAGGTTTTCGCGAGGCTTCTTGCAGGTTACCTGGCGATGGAGCGCATTTGTTATTTTACAGTTTCTATATTCTCCCTATGTCATTATTATCGCCTTGCTTTGCAACTTTCGGGGTTTTGTCTGGAAGGGACGAAAACTAAATGCCCTCACCGTCAGCAGCAATTGAAAAACAAGCTTGAGCATAATCAAATGATTGCACGTAATTCTTATTTCAGATTAACTTTACGGGAATGACGGAGCAGACCCTCAAGGCAAAGTTTGAAATTAAAGAACTCGAGCTGAATGCCCTCCTCGAGATCACGCAGGCTATAAATAATAACCTATCGGAAGAGTCACTTTATAAGATTTACAACTTTACGCTTCGCTCGAATCTCAACATCAGAAGGCTGGCATTATACGTACTGGATGAGGACTGGAGTTGCAAGGTTTGCTTTGGAACGAAGAAACAGTTCTTTAAATCAAAGCTTCTTCCAGAATTCAAAACTATACAGGATATCACGCACTTACGGGATTTTACTGAAGGTGAATTTTCGCTGTTCGACATCATCATTCCCGTCACCCACAAGAGTACCACCCTGGCGTTAGTATTTGTCGGCGGACTGGAAAAAGATGATCCGCGATATGAAAATGAAGATGGAATAAAATTTATCCAGGCACTGAGCAACATTATTATCGTTGCAATTGAAAATAAGAAACTTGTACGAAAGCAACTTGATCAGGAGTCATTCCGCAAGGAGTTGGAAATTGCCAGCGACGTACAGCAATTTCTTTTTCCTGATAAACTTCCAAACACGGACAGACTGAAAATTGAAGCAAGCTATTTGCCGCATGATATTGTTGGTGGGGACTACTACGATTATATCCCTATAAATAAAAACCAATTCCTCATCTGCGTAGCCGATGTGAGTGGCAAGGGAATCCCCGCTGCTTTGATGATGTCAAATTTTCAGGCCTCTTTACGAACGCTGCTGCGACAAACTCCTAACCTTACTGATATCATCGAAGCCCTGAACTTCCAGGTCCTTGAAAATACCAAAGGAGAAAAGTTCATCACCTTTTTCGCTGCCATCTATGATATAAGGCTGAAGACCATGGTATACGTAAATGCCGGCCACAATCCGCCGATACTGATCGACAAGAAAAATGGATTGCTTCTGCTGGAAGAAGGTTCGACGGTGCTTGGCGCAATGCATCCATTACCTTTCCTCAACGAAGGGTTCATTACCGGCATTGAGGACTTCCTTCTGTTCTGTTATACGGATGGCCTGACAGAAACAGTGAACGAACAGGATACAGAGTTTGGCTTCGATACCTTGCTTGATTACTTCAAAGAGGAAGACACTTATTTCAAGGATCTTAAAACGATCCACCAGGACATCATCGTCGCCCTCGACAACTTCAAAGG
>JANNPM010000286.1:0-7329 GCA_031400145.1 Chryseolinea sp.
GGTCCTTGTCTGAGACGAAGACGGTGTAACGATTCCCATTGATCGTATACTTTCGGCCGACGGTTGTGTAAGCTCCGCGCTGCGCATTAAATACATCTTTCTTCTTCATGAACGCAATCCATGATGCAGGAATAGGGTAGGAACCTTTTTGTTGGAGAAGCTTTCCATCGTTGGAGTAAATTGATGTTTCAGGATTTACCAGCAGGAATGAACCCGGAGGCATAATGTCTTTAGTTTGAGGCCGGGCATAATGCAACACCTCTAATCTTGACTGCTGAGTAAGTCGCTCTACAAAATCGGTATGCACAAATCCTCTTGTAAGCAAAAAGATGAACACCAGTATTCCGCCTGTGATAAGGGCACAAACTATGGTAACGCGTAGCGCGAGCTGTTGTCTGATTTTCACGAACCTGGGAGCTTTAACATGTAGCCAAATCCCGGCACGGTATGGATAAGCTTTTTGTCGAACGGTTTATCTATCTTATTCCTGAGGTAGCTTATATAGACATCGATAAAATTTGTACCAGTTTCAAATGTGAGACTCCAGACTGTTTCTGCTATTTCCAATCGCGACATCGCCCTGTTAACGTTTCGTGCTAAAAATTCGAGTAAGGCGTACTCCCGCGCAGTAAGCCGGATCTGCTTTCCTGCTCTTTCAACTTCATGCGCCGAAAAGTCTATATTCAGATCTGCAAGTTCAAAGACGTCCGGGCTTTTTTCGTAGTCAACGGGGTTGACAGGGAAGGAGGTAATTTTACGCCGTCTCGTTAATGCATTAATGCGTGCGTACAGTTCATTAAATTTAAACGGCTTAGGCAGGTAATCGTCGGCGCCGGCGTCCAGTCCGGCCACGATGTCGTCGCTCATTCCAAGGGCAGTTAACATCAAGACGGGAGTAACTTCGTCCTTCTCTCTTAGTTGCTTACAAACGTCAAGACCATTAATAAGCGGCAAATTTACGTCCAGTAAAATCAAGTCGTAGGTTCGGCTTGTCGCCATGTGTAATCCCATTTTTCCGTCAAACGCATTTTCGACTTCGTAACCTGCTTCAGTCAACCCACGCTTTAATACTTCGGCAACTTTTGCTTCATCTTCGATAACCAGGATCATCATATTCCGATCATTTTCATTTTAACGCGTAATGTGACGCAAGGAATACATTTTCTAATACTTCTCTAATCTTCTAATTCATTTCTAATCACCCTGTAAGTGTATTCTAATAACGATAGATTTTGTATAAGCGTTAATACTAGTGAAAACAAAAACTACAAGTTATGAAAACGACAATTGCTATAATTACCTTAATGTTCGCCGGATTAAATGCGTTTGGACAGGATAATCCAAACCAGGGAAACCGAAAGAAAACAAACTTTCCTTACTGGATAATTTCAAAAGACGTTCAAAAGATACAATTTTCTAACGCTGAATACGTCGATACTCCCGCAATGACCGGATTTAAGCCTGTCTCTAAGGGGGTTGTGTTAATCAGCCAGGCAAGGCGTGACGAAACACCAACAGTTGTGAAGATGACGGGCGTTCCTTCTTCCGTTATCTCTAAGGGTGTTGCGCGCATGCAAATGGAGCGTAACAATCAGAACTAAGCTTTAGGTTCACATCTAGCGGTTGGGCTGGTACCTGCCTCAGGAAAGCGCCTGGGGCGGGGGGCCACCCGCAGGTCGGCGAACTTACCCTGAGAGAACTTATATTATGTTGGCAGAGGGAGAAGCGCATCCTGAAGCGGCAACAAGTACCGGGAGGTATATTGGTAGTGTAAGAAGTCAGAGGTCATAGTAAGCTGGGCAACGAGCCCCGATAAAAGGGAGGACTCACAACAGACGAAGGACTGAAGGTTAGAATCGGGAGAAGACATCAAAGAACTCATCGAAGCGAAAAAAAGACAGAAAGCCGAAACACGTCAGAGAACTACTTACAGGAGGAGAAGCCGGAAGCTGAAAGTAACATGATTGAGACTTCGGTCAAATCATGCGGATTGAACTCCCTTCAAGCTGATGAAACGAGGCTGATATTGAATGTAACCCAGTCTCTGAAGGACTGATATGGTCTTGTGCTATGTCGTTTTCGAATTAAGATGAGCGGCACGCATGAGTTGTCTTCTTGATAACTGGTAAGGGCATTTGCAGTCGCTTCAATCTCGTTGACAATCTTAGTTATCTCGAAAGCGCTGCGAGTTCGACTTGTCAAACGAGTATTTGTCAACGATTGAATTGAAGGTCATGACGGAACCGTCCTGCGAAACACAATTAAACATTGTTCTCCGCGGGAATATTTTTTTGGGGTCTGGTCAATGCAACGAGAAGTGTCAGCCCACTGACTAAACTTAATGTCCATACCATCCAGTCAAAAATGTACCATCTTTGTGCTTGGACTTGTAATGCCTCGTCTACTCGGTCGCTGTAACCTTTTTTTATTATGTCAGAAAAAAGGGGTTCTAGAAAAAATGCTGCCAGTAAACCAGCGACTATAAACAAGGTGAGCGCAAAGAGAATAAGCTTTTGGCGTTGCGTTTTCCAGTTTGTAATTAACGCGGTGATGAACAGTAAAAAGGTTATAGACGGGACAATATTCCAGAATGAGCTGCTATTATAGCCATATTCTCCTTGCAACATAGCAAAGGAGCGAGGTGGAGCTTCTGATAGAGTGCTTGCAATCATAGATACAGCGAACAATTGAGCTCCAGTTTGGATAAAGCAACTGCCGGTCAAGGCAATAAGTGTTACATTTTTCAGATTCATTTCTTAATGCATAAAGTTATGTATCCTTTGACTATCTGTCGCGTAGGTAACATCACAAGTAAATCTAACTCATCTTCTTGTCAAGTTCATCGTTAGGAAGTGTTTAGTATTTAGTACTCCCCATTCTTTAGACGGCGCCCACCTTTTCCCTGTGGCTGAGATTGGATACTAGCTTTATCATAGTTAATTGATTTGAATGACCCTGAAGAAAATGGACAAATTGAACAATCCACCTTACTTAACATTTTACTCTTAATAATCATTTCCAAAATAGTCTGAGCCCCAGCCTCGACGCCATTCTTAATGAACTAGCGCCTTAACCTTATTAACGTCCTTCGATGCTCTGCTTGCGTGCCATAGATCATAGCTGCTCTGCATATTCATCCACAGGTAAGGGGTGTTATTAAATGCCTTGCTAAGTTTTAAGGCCATGGTAGGTGATATTCCCGCCTTACCGTTAATGATATCCGACAAACGAGGTCTGCTTACTAACACAATATTGTCTTTTCCCGAACTGTCCACAGTAGTTACCACAGTCCTAACTTCTCGCAAATCGTTGGTTTTTACGTGCTTCGAAGTACCCGTTAAATGGTCCCACGTTGTAGAGTAATGCTTTACAATCCTCTCAATTGTTTCTAAAGCGGGATATGTCTGCCCACCTTCAATTTGAGAAACGGCTGACCGGCCCAGTTCAATGGTATGCCAAATTCTTCCAGAGAAAGCCCTTTTTCAAGCCTTAATGCTTTGATCTGGTTTCCAACGACAGCCTTTGTCAACATATTTTTATTTGTTTAGTAAAACTTGACAATATTAGTAAGTGTTACTTAAAACATTTCAACCCCAGCAAAGAAATATTGAACGGATAAACATATGAAGCGCGCGAGATCACAAGAACCGAGGAAACCGGAAACAAACCAGAATTTTTGTATTGAAACCCTACAATCACAAACAACTGGCCGATTTCTACGGAGTTTGCTGGTTGACGTTTCAGCGGTGGATCAAAAGACACGATGAAGAAATCGGAAAGAAGCAGGGACACTTCTACAGTATTTAGCAGGTACTAATTATCTTTAAGATATTCGGAATGCCGAAGCGCTTTAAGGTATCGATGACGGAGGTGGAAGATGTTTAAGGCAGCGTAATTGTGTGGAAATTTATCTAGATATAATAATTGGCAAGTATACCGGTATGAATACAAGACAGTCTATTTTAATATTGACGTTTTTATTTAATGCTCTAATTTCGATAGCTCAGCAACAAGAAAAGAGCATGGTTTTATATACTCACTACTTGTTGTACGTTCCTAAAAGTCTACCGAGTACCGGATCATACCCATTATTACTCTTTCTTCATGGAAGTGACGAGCGAGGTGATGATTTGAGTATTTTAAAGAGGAAAGGTCCACCCTCATTCTTAGACAAAAAAAGTGATTTTCCCTTTGTTGTTTTATCCCCACAGTGTCCGGAAGGCAGGGAATGGGATACACAAAATTTACTTACTCTTATTGATCACATAGAAGGATCATTGCCTATTGATAAAAATAAGATCTATGTCACAGGATTAAGTATGGGAGGTTTCGCAACCTGGAATCTGGCGCAAGTGGCGCCAGAGAGATTTGCAGCCATAGCACCGATCTGCGGAGGCGGAAATATAGACCGAATTTGTATAATGCGAGATGTACCGGTTTGGGCGTTTCATGGGGCGAAAGATACTGCAGTACCGTATGAAGAATCTGAACGTTTAGTCCAACTACTCAAGCAATTTGGATCAGATGTAAAGTTTACCTTGTATCCAGATGCTGAACATGACTCGTGGACAACAACCTATGGCAATCAGCAACTTTATGATTGGTTGCTATCTAAATCCAAGCATAAAAGTAGTCCGACTATTGATGCTAAGATCTTGAAACGCTATGTTGGCAGATATAAGTATTCGAATGACGAAATTATGGAGGTCACGTATGATGACGGGAATTTATATGTACAATCATCGGTTGCCAATAGGAAGATACTAATAGTACCATTAACAAATACAAAATTTAGAATACCCGGACCAATTAGTGGAGATGGAGATATGTACTTTAATGTGACGAAGGATGGAAGGGTCGAGGGATTTACAGTTGGACCGTGTGATCATACATATTGTCCTCGGATTGAGCAATAGAAGGATAAGGTTAAGGTTTACGAATTGATAAACTTGATATTGACTTTCGAACAGAATGATAAAAAAGGTAACAATCAATTCAGAATTAATAACAGACTGGGAATCATTTCACGACATTTTTAAAATGATATTTGGGTTTCCTGACTTCTATGGCAGAAATATGAACGCATGGATCGACTGCATGACTGACATAGACGACAAGGAAACAGGAATGACAAAATTATGGATTAACAAAACCGACACTTTGGTCATCGAGGTTACGAACGCAGACAGTTTTAAAGAAAGGTGTAGCGAAATTTACTCTGCACTTTTGGAATGTGCCGCATTTGTGAATTATAGGAAGATTGAGAGCAATGAGCAAGCGATGATTGCAATTGCAGTGGGTTAATAGATTGCGGTCAGCAACGTGCGACAAAAAATGGATCCATTATCCGTCTTCTAGGAAGGTGCCCATCCCACCTCTTTCGTTGACATGACATCAATAAGCACATCATCATATTTAAAACGGCAATTGATTTTTGACTCGGCATCGGGAAAGATTCCTTTCTGTGCCAACGTCTCCTGTAGGGCAGCAAGCTCGGCAAATGAAACGATGTGGAGCATAATGTCAATGTCCTTGGTAGGACGAACTCTTCTGCGGCTGGATCATCTGCATAGGTGCTAACGGTTGCCCCTCCAACATAGGCAACCTGATCGTTGAGTTCACCCAGGGCGGTGGCTACTTTTTTAACCAAACCCATGTTGATGATTTTATTCTTCAGCATTACAATAGCCGTTTCTTCAATTCTCCTATGGCCAATTGTTTTTCACGTACGCGTCCTACACGAATAGCATCAACGAGCGACAACAATTCATGCAATTGGTGATCTCCTTTTACAGCCTTCACCAATGAAACTGCTACTCCGTTAGAACTAACAATTAATTTTCCTGCAATTCTCCCGTCGCCTTACTCCCACATAAAATTATTTCTGCCCGCGGACACAATGACAATTGACAAAGAATCTTTTGATTAAGGTCCGATCCAGGGGGTTACTTATGCCGTACCCAATGAACAAAATTAAATTTCATTATAAGGCCAAACGTTAAATGCTCAATTACCTGTAAAATGAATTTTTACAATTATTACCTTCAGCAAATGAAGGTGGAACTCGCTCTTTACCCCAAATTTTATTTCCTGCAACTTTCGGATTTTTTAAAAAGTAATTATTCCTATCTAAAAAATATCTATCAACAGCAATTTGGCAATCCTCTACTGTCTGGTAATCGCAATTATGTATTATAGCTTTAGCCATACCACTAAAAACGGATTCAATAACATTTAAAAATTGTGCACTTGCTGGAAGCGGACACAGATATACTTTTGGTGTCTTAATAATATTTTGGTCAACTTTCATATTTATCTCGACAACCTTTTCATTTAGCTTTTTAGAAACGTGCCATGAAGCTGCATCCCATGATAAATAAACTGACTTTTCAGATCTATATTTTTCGATTAAAATGTCAAGCAACTTTAGCATTTCATTAGTATCCTTTTTGAAGGAGTAAAAATGGATAACTTGGTTGGTTGATAACTCCAACGCTGCGGTTATTATTAAACGTCCCTTGGATATTTGCCGTTGAGGATATGACTTTTGTTCATCTTTTTTAGAATAGGATGACCCTCCATGTATTCTTATGGAAAATGGTCCATACTCATCAATAGAAAAGAATCTTTCATCAGACTGAAGATTTGCAAGTATTTTTGTAATCTTTTTTAGTTTCTCTTTATAATCAGGATCAGTACTTGTTAGAACTTTTCTGGCCTTTTTTATTGTATAGCCATCATTTTTCAATATTTTCCGTATTAACGGAATAGAAACTGGAAACCCCTTTTCATTCATTGTTTTTTTTAGATCATCTAATTTCCAAGAAGTCCTGTTTAAACCGAATTGCGAAGGTGGTGAATGAAGAATTTTAAAAAATTCCTCTTTATACATTGAATTATCGGTCCTCTTTATAATTCGTTTTGAAAGATTAAAGAGTTCATAAATACCTACTTGGTTATAATTTTCAATATAATGATTGACAGTTTTCTTTTCAATATTTATGCAATTTGCAATTGCCTTACTTGTTGTAACTGGCAATTAGCAGTGCTCAGTTTTCGGTAAATAAGAATACACAGAATTTGGCAACAAGCGTGCACAATAATTGGCAACAAGCGTGCACAGGGTAAGCTTTATTTTCGCTGGCTTAAAAACCAGCCATTATGAATGTATTTATCGCCAAAATTCTCATGTATCATCAAATTCAACAACTAGACCGGGAAGGATATTCGGCATCTAAAATCAGTTCTCTGGTAGGGATCAACAGAAGAACCGTTAGAAAATATCTGACCATGACCGAGAGCCAGTTTGAGGCTTTCCAAAACAACCAA
>JANNPM010000303.1:0-11032 GCA_031400145.1 Chryseolinea sp.
CATTTGGTTTTTCTTCCAATTTAAGAACTATTTGCGCCGCGGCAGGGTTAGGTAAAAAAGCGAAACTCTTTGATTTTAACTGGAAAAGCCAGATTTGGAATTTAGTTTTTTTAGCAGGGGCAATCATTGGTGGCTTTATTGCGAAGCAGTTTCTTTCAACAGATGTACCTGTTCAAATTTCACCCGCCACCATCAGTGATTTAGCCAGGCTGGGCTTTGCAGCGCCCAATTCTTTACAACCCGAAGAGCTTTTTAGTTTGGATGCCATTCTTTCTGTAAAGGGCTTTCTTGTATTAGCCCTGGGAGGGCTGTTGGTAGGCTTTGGGGCCCGTTATGCCGGTGGTTGTACTTCGGGCCATGCAATCACGCAGATTCTTTTCCGCGGCTGTGACTGTTGATGTTGATCCCACCAGTTGCTCGTTGGTTACTGAAAGGCCCGTCGCCGTAAATGTCAGCGTACCTGTAAATTTATCGGCCTCTGAAAACGGTGTAAACCGCACATATATAGTTTTTCCGACCATGACTTCGTTCTCCAACACGGTAACACTGGTAGCGAAGTCTACATCATCAAGAGATACTTGAAATCCGGCGGACGCTGTCACTGTGACGTCTCCATATCCAACTACCTCAATGACCATCTCTTTGGATTCCGAATTTGAGCCTACAGGCACCTCTTCGTAACTCAGTATATCCGAAGGGATTTCCACAAGCGCGTCGGTTATTCTCCAATCGTCGACGGTCCATCGGGATCCTTCATCCGGCGTAGCATTATAAATGAAGGCAAAATGAATATCTTTTTCGCGATTAAATAACGCTATGCGTGAAGTTTCCCACTTATTAGAGTTCACGGCCGGAAACTCTATTTCAGTATCGAACCAAGTTGCATTTCTGGGATCGCCGTACCCGGCGTAGTCAGCGGAATAAATTAATTTTAACGGTTCTCCTGGCCCAGACGAATACGATCTGAACATTAAGGTCGGATGAAACGCGTAGCGGGAAAGATCGACCGAAGGTGAAATCAACCAATCTTCGTTCTCCGCGCTTCCATTGATTGTGCCATCGATCTGCATTGCCCAATCCTCGCCGTTGGCTCGTTGATTAATTGACGTTTCTGCCAGGTCTATCAATGTCCAGGTTTGAAATCCAGCAACGCTGTAAGAAGACCATCCCGATTCCCTGAGCGATGTTATGCCGTCAAAGTCGCTATCCTGTGGATTAAATATGGGAATGGTAATGTTTATAGTCACAGGTTCCGCCTCTGATGATTCCAGAACAAGGGTTCCGGTCTTTATTCCGGCAGAATCAAACTCCTTTGATATAATGTAAACTTCCGCAACAGTTCCATTTGCGAAATCGCCTGGTTCAAATGACACCTGTTCCGCGTATCCCATATCATCTTTCGAAACAAGGAACTTTGGAGAGGGCGTAAGAAATACATTGCCGGACAGATGATAGCCGGAAAAAGAAAATACCGCCGGTTCAGACATCGTATTGATAGCGGCAGGGTAAAGATTTATCTCATGCTCGGCGGCAATGAGTGTTGGATCCGCGGTCCCTGCTGTTGTGACGTCAATCTTGTAAATAGCAGTTGTGTTTCTGTCATAAGACTCTCCCATGCAGTAAACGACATATTGAAATGCCGGCCCAAGACCATCTATAACAACTTTAGAATCCCCGGAAAATAGGATGCCTGAGCTCCTGACAGCGTCCTTATCGGGTGGCGCTGTTCCATTGGGCTGGTACCGGTAATAAATACCTGTGATCGGAAAATCAAATGTTGCTTCTATGGCAAACGAACTTGCTGTGATGTCAGTAACTACCGGTGGCGTAGTGAAGTTCAATTCATAAGGGGCCACGGTGATAGAATTGATGGAGGTGACAGCGTTGTTATCATAACTTGATTCGCTTGTCGCCTTATCGTAATTGATCTCGGCAATTATGTACCACGTGCCAGTGGGAAGGTATCCAGCAGGCGAAGCAGCATAAAAGTGTTCACTCTTCAGTAGTGTTTGAGATGGCCCGATCCACTGGGCGGCCGCATCCGAGGCAGGGACGATGATCGTAAAATAATCCGCTTCGTCAATCGTGTTATTCGATGAAAAAGTAAGCTTCATGCAGTAACCCTGCACAGGAGATGTTCCGTTGTTTGTAAGGTCAAAAGAATAGATGAAGTTCGTTTCAGTGCCAGCCGTGAGGTTCAGGTTGCTCAATGCCAGGTCCACATCTGACGTTTGAGCCAGGGCCGCACTGCGAGGAGAAAGAAAAACAAAGAGAATACTCGTGTACAGTATTGCCGCCGTTCGGCTCCATATCCTGGAGCCCAGTTGAGACTTTTCCATTAACAGTAGCTACTTGGTTGCTTAAAGCACAATCATTAGTATATAAATATAGCACGGGAATCAGCTGCTTTATCGGCAATAGAAATCTTTATTTTACGAGGCTATCCAAGTGTGCCACTTTCTACCCATTGAGATAATCTCACTTTGAAACTCGTCGTTGCAAATAACCATTCACCTGATTAATGAACTGAATGTTTTCAACCCATTGTTAATTTTAATGTAACTTTGTATTAATCCACTTCGCCACTTAACATTGATCATCACAATCGTCATCATAGGTATTACCGTACTTGTCAGCATGTATGCATTCAAAGATAAAGCGGTGATGCCGGCGCTTATTATGAACCCCTATGTGGCAACTCAAAGGAAACAGTATTATCGCCTCCTGACATCGGGATTTATACACAGGGATCACACACACCTGCTGTGGAACATGCTGTCACTCTTTTTTTTCGGAGGCGTTATCGAAAGGGTATTCCATGAAATTTTTAGCAATCGGGGAGGCGTATATTACATACTGCTTTATAGCGTAGGTGTAATCGTTTCAGATATACCAACACTTTTTAAGAACAAGAATAATCCCGGATATAATTCGCTGGGGGCCTCAGGTGGCGTCGCATCAGTCATTTTTGCGTCCATCATTCTGCTGCCCCTGCAAGATATCTGCATCTACTTTGCCTTATGTATGCCCGGGTTCATCCTTGGAACGCTTTATCTGGTGTTCTCCTATTACCAGGGAAGAAAGGCAAATGACGGTATTAACCATGACGCCCACTTATATGGGGCTTTGTTCGGCCTTGTATTTTGCGCTGTGCTTTATCCTTCATCCATACCTGAATTTATAGAGCAAGTGTCGAACTGGCGCTACTTTAAATAGGTAGTTCCTGCAGCAATCCCATGTCGTGACATATTCGTACTGAAGGTCCTCTGGAAGCTTGACGGAGTATTCGCAGGCAAAGCGCCCTTTCTTCCTGGATGTCCCTTGAGCCGAGCTCCTTCTTAATCTCGTTTAGCGCCGCTGTTTTCATCCTTGAGTCAATCCCAATTTCGTTTACCTGAAAGTTTCTTCAATAAAAGTCTACGTTCCAGGATCGTGACCACTGATCGCCAGCACCAAGCTTTTCTATTCCCTCCTTGGTTGTTAATTCGTGATCGTGATCTACTCCATCAGCAATTCCACACCAGGGCTCAATGCAGAGGAAATCAGCATTTTTTGTCGACCAGATTCCAAGATAGGGAAACCCCTTGAAATGAAAATCAAACCCATGATCATGTTGGGGATGCTTTAATGACACAACATCCGATGATAAATTCCTCATGACAAGAGCATCTTTTACGAACAGATCTTTTCGGAGGGTAAGGCGATCGGTGTTCTCAAGCAACGGTGTCGGTGTACGCTCTATCAGACCCATTGGACTTATTGGCCAGCGCGGAGCAGTCTCGACTTTGTTAAATTGCAGGTAGTAGTCGTGATAATTTGTACCTGAAACCAGTGGTAGTGCGAAGCCAGGATGCGCGCCAATTGAAAAATACAGGTCACCCGCGCCCGTGTTGACGACGGTGTAAACAACTTCCAATCGGATATCATTCAGCTTGTATTTTATGGATAACCGAAAATAAAAAGGATATTTGTTGAATGTTGCCGGTGATTGGTGAAGAGTGAAAATTACCTCATCGGCCGATTGTGTTTCAATGTCAAATTTTTCATCCCGCGCAAATCCATGACGCGACAACTCGTATGACTTTCCATCGTAAATATACTTATCGTCTTTCAAAGTTCCGACGACCGGAAATAGCACAGGGGAGGTCTTCCCCCAAAATTCAGGGTCCCCGCGCCACATGTATTCGAGTTGGTTTTTCCTGTGCTTTACACTGAAAAGCTCAGCGCCCACTGGTCTGATGCCAACAGCGAGAAATTCGTTTTCGAGGAAAATGTGCATATTCAGTTTCTCTTAATGATTAGATCTTTTGAGTGATTGCCAGACGCTTTGACGATCAATTTTTCCATACACTCCCGCATGTATTCGGCATTTCCAGGCCCATACCAGCTCATTAGCTGCGTTTCATAATGGTCTTCATCATAATATCTGGTGGGAGTTACATAGCCGATATAGCCGCCATTGAAGCTGCTGATCATAGCCCGCATCCCGTTCTTTTCTGCCAGGCTGTCTATCGCCGGATAGAATTCTCCGGAAAAATCGCAGGGTGTACCAATCATCAACAGATGTCCGATGCGCAACACTGTAAGGTGTTCAGGGTAGTCACCAAGGGCAGCATTAAACAGCCACGACCTTATACGCCAGCTGCGAAGAATCTTTGCTTGTGGTTCTGCCAATAAGAATGGAACGCGTTTCATCCAGAGGGTGCCGTCTTTCATTAAGTCAAGTGATGGCCTATCGTTATTGAAAGTATTAGAAAGGACTGAAGCCATCTCATTAACGCAAGGCCATCCCTTCGCAGAAACCCGTGCCGAATGACTACCGACCGCCCCCGCCATGAACATTGCAAAGTCATAACCTGACGCTTCCATTCTATCCACCAGCTCGCCAGGATAATCGCGTGAGAGTTGCAAATCACGGGATGACAGGCAAGTAGCATGTGCTGTGAAATTCATCATCAGCAATTTGCTGTTATCGTTGCGGGTAACAACCATCACCCGCAGCAGGGAATCAACAGGGCCATTGTCGATCAACCTGTTAAAGACCGCGTGAGGAACAGGAATCGCGCCTGTCCTTATAGTTGCCGGAAGGGAATTGTGTGCTGCCAGTTGAATGCTATTTTTTATCCCGTCCGCGAGGTGGCGGACAACAGAATCATCATAACGTCCATAAAGGATTTCCATGACACCCTTTCCCCAATTGCCAATACTGTTGTGTGAGTGAATAGCGCCGAGAAATGTGTTATCAAGTGTAAAGCCGGTAGTTGGTAGTTCTTTCTCCAGCAGCGCCGTGACCGTTGGTGGCATGATCAGCAAGTCGACACTTACCACCGCCACACGTCGTATTCCATTTCCGATAACCATTGTCCGAACGTAGATTGAATCGTGGACTCCCGTAAACAACTTGCCCATTCGCTTGCCATATCCTGCAGTGGCAGTAGGATATGGAGGCGTCAAGTTTACCTTTGCGAACCCGACGATAAATTCGTTCGTGCCCCCATCGGGGCCCTTTAAAGAATCCGTTCCCGCATGCATTTTTTCAAGCAGCGCTTTGCGATCAGGATGGCGATCCAACGGGGCGATAGTCAAAAGCACGATGGCAACTACAAGTCCTGAACAGATACAAAATGTAATGAGCAATATTCGAAGAACCTTTTTAAACAGCATCGTTGAGAATCAGTGTTTGATACTAAAGGACCTCTTAACCACGAAGGCGCCGAGAGGCAAATGACGGCGAAGGTCAGGGATAACTAAGATGGATTTCATTCATGCAAGGTAGGTAACGCGCCGTGGAAGTTCCTAATGACAGTTAGCTTAATAGTACCCTTCTCCTTACTTTTGAAATGACAAACCAGTCATGGGAATGAGCACTGCAGAACCGACGGCAAGAACACCACGCAAAGATGCAGCTCAGCAGGCCCCTGAAGTATATAAACCAATCAATAAGGTCAGGATCGTTACGGCAGCCAGCCTGTTCGACGGTCATGACGCAGCCATCAACATTATGCGGCGCATCATTCAGGCTACAGGTGTTGAGGTGATTCACCTGGGACATGATCGCAGCGTTGAAGAAGTGGTCAATACCGCGATCCAGGAAGATGTACAGGCGATCGCCTTAACAAGCTACCAGGGCGGACATTCGGAGTATTTCCAATACATGTACGATCTGCTGCATCAAAAAGGTGCGGGACACATAAGGATATTCGGAGGCGGAGGAGGTGTGATTCTGCCCGAGGAGATCAAAGCGCTTATGGCTTACGGCATCACCAGAATCTATTCTCCGGATGATGGACGAAAGATGGGCCTGCAGGGAATGATCAATGAACTCGTTGCTCAAAGTGATTTTCCCTTGGGTGAAAGCCTTGGAGATGAGCTGGTGCAGATGGAAAGAAAAAATCCGCTTGCCATTGCACGCATCATTTCCGCAGCCGAAAACTACTTTTACAGACATGAAAAAGCTTTCAATGACATCAAAGCGCTGGCTGCAGCTTCGAACGTTCCAGTATTGGGGATAACCGGCACCGGTGGCGCGGGAAAGTCTTCACTCGTTGATGAAATCGTTCGCAGATTCCTTGCTGACTTTGAGGACAAAACAATTGGAATAATCTCTGTTGATCCGTCTAAACGCAGAACCGGTGGAGCATTGCTGGGTGACAGAATCAGGATGAATGCCATCAATAATCCCCGGGTTTATATGCGGTCTCTGGCGACCCGTCAGAGCAACCTTGCATTGTCGGCCTATGTTCAGCAAGCCATTCAGGTTCTAAAAGCTGCTAAGTATGATCTCATCATTCTTGAAACTTCAGGAATTGGTCAAAGCGATACCGAGATCATCGAGCACAGCGACGCGGCGTTGTATGTTATGACTCCGGAGTACGGCGCCGCTACGCAGCTGGAAAAAATAGATATGCTGGACTTTGCAGATGTTATCGCCGTCAATAAGTTCGACAGACGCGGAGCTTCCGATGCATTGCGTGATGTCAAAAAACAATATCAACGAAATCATCAGCGCTGGACTGACGACGCGGAGTCCATGCCGGTATTCGGAACCATTGCGTCGCAATTTAACGATCCGGGAACGAATCATCTTTATAGGCACCTTATGGACACCGTTGTACAAAAGACCGGAGCATCACTTCGTTCTTCTTTTGAGATAACGGCTGAAATGTCGGAAAAGATATTTATCATTCCTCCGCACCGTACGCGTTACCTCAGCGAGATCGCAGAAAGCAACCGTGCTTACGAAAAATGGGTCGAAGCTGAGGCTGACGTCGCGGAAAGGTTGTACGCGATCAACAAGACCTTGGATACTCTTCATGACGGAGATGTTCAGGTTATTGATTCTCTCAAGACAATGTTTGAAGAGTTGAAAGCTAGCTTGACCCCTTCCAACTGGCAAATGCTTTCCGCATGGCCTGAAAAGTTGAAACGTTATAAAGATCCCTTGTTCACCTTCAAGGTACGTGAAAAGACTATTGGCATTCAGACACATGTCACATCTCTTTCGCAGAGCAGTATCCCAAAGGTCGCGTTGCCATCCTATAAGAGTTGGGGTGATCTTTTAAGGTGGAACCTCCGTGAGAACGTACCGGGTGAATTTCCATATACCGCCGGCATTTATCCGTTCAAGCGTGAGGGGGAGGATCCGACGCGTATGTTTGCCGGTGAAGGCGGTCCCGAACGTACGAACCGGCGCTTTCATTATGTAAGCCACTCAATCCCTGCAAAACGTTTGTCGACAGCCTTTGATTCCGTCACGCTGTATGGAAATAACCCCGATTACCGTCCCGATATCTTTGGCAAGATTGGTAATTCCGGTGTCAGCGTTTGCTGCCTCGACGACGCAAAAAAATTGTATAGCGGGTTTAACCTTGCCAATCCCATGACCTCTGTGTCGATGACGATCAACGGTCCCGCTGCCATGCTCCTGGCGTATTTCATGAACGCGGCTATAGATCAGCAATGCGAATTATATATCCTGGCGAATGGTTTGGAGGAAGATGTCAAAAAGAAAATTGCAGGCCTTTATAAAAACGATCAGCCGCGGCCGGAATATCAAGGTACAATGCCAGCGGGTAATAATGGCCTGGGATTACGGTTGCTGGGTGTCACGGGTGATCAGGTGCTACCTCCTGACGTTTACGGGCGCATCAAAGCGGAAACACTCACCCAAATACGCGGAACAGTGCAGGCGGATATCTTGAAAGAGGATCAGGCTCAAAACACCTGCATCTTCTCCACCGAATTCGCGTTGCGTTTGATGGGTGACGTTCAGCAATACTTCATCGATCATGCCGTAAGAAATTTCTACTCGGTATCCATATCCGGTTATCACATCGCTGAAGCAGGCGCGAATCCCATTACACAACTTGCCTTTACGCTGGCCAACGGATTCACCTATGTTGAGTACTATTTGAGCCGCGGAATGGACATCAATGAATTCGCACCCAATCTATCCTTTTTCTTCAGCAATGGGATTGATCCGGAATATGCGGTAATCGGACGTGTAGCGCGAAGGATATGGGCCAAGGCGATGAAAAATAAGTATGGTGCAGATGCAAGGGCACAAATGCTTAAATATCATGTTCAGACATCAGGCCGTTCACTGCATGCTCAGGAAGTTGATTTCAATGACATCCGCACCACGTTGCAGGCGCTGTATGCGATTTACGACAACTGCAATTCACTTCATACAAACGCCTATGATGAGGCTATCACCACGCCAACCGAAGGTTCCGTGCGTCGCGCAATGGCCATACAATTGATCATTAACAAGGAACATGGTCTTGCAAAAAATGAAAATCCACTGCAGGGCTCCTTTATCATTGAAGCCATGACCGATCTTGTGGAAGAGGCGGTCCTTCTGGAGTTCGACCGCATCACTGAACGCGGTGGCGTGCTTGGCGCCATGGAGACTATGTATCAACGCGGAAAAATCCAGGAAGAAAGCCTTTACTATGAGAACCTTAAGCATACAGGCGAATACCCCATCATCGGCGTCAATACTTTCTTAAGTTCACAGGGTTCACCTACCATTATTCCGCATGAAGTGATTCGCGCAACTGTTGAAGAAAAAGAATATCAGATCAACATGCTTGAAAAACTGCATGCTCACCAATCCGAAAAATCTCTCGATGCGCTGCAGCAAGTCCGCAATGCTGCAATTCAAAATATTAACTTATTTGACGTGTTGATGGAAGCCTGCAAAGTTTGTTCGCTGGGTCAGATCACAAATGCTTTGTTTGAGGTTGGGGGAAAGTATAGACGGAATATGTAAGAAGGCTGCACGCGGCAGAAAGTACGAAGCAGCTATCCGCTACTCCACCCCGTAGCAGAACCCTTTCAGATACTCTCCCGCATCATTCACACCGGCATTAAAGGCCTTGCTGAGATAACGGCAACCTTCATCGGTCTTTTCTTCCTGGACCAGGGCGATTCCTTTATAAAATAATAATGTTGTATTGGAAGGCTCCGCGTTGAGACCATTGTTAATGTATTGCAGGGCCAATTCGTAAGTCTCTTCTTCCAGCGCGAGCGATGCAGCGTACACATAAGATTGCGTGTTGCCGGGGTTAGTTAAAATGGCATCATCAAAGATTGCAAGTGCGCTATCAGGTTGGTTATCGTAATAATAAGACAACCCGAGATATCCTTTTATATCGGGATTAGAATCCTGAGCCAATATTTTGCGAATGTCCCGCCGGGCTTCCGGGTATTTTTCCATCGTCATCAACACCGAAGCCCTCCACCGGATCAGTTCAATGTTGTCGGGGGTGCTTGCGATGAATTCATTCAGGTCTTTCAGCTGCGCTTCACTATTACCAAGTTCCTGATTGATATACGCCCTGAGCAATTTCGCTTGCGGATCCGGATTTCTTTCCAGGAAGCGGTTGATGTCATTCAAGGCCTCATCAAATTTTCCAACGCCATAAAAGGCATAAGCGCGTTTGTATACTATTGCGTAATCCTCATCGGCAGTGAATTTTGATTTCTCGAGAAGCCTATTGTATATCACCAGGGCACCTGCGTAGTCCTCTTGTTGCATGAGCGTATCTGCCTCGGCAAGGAATTCATCTTTCCCCGTTGAACCCTGTCCACGCACGAAGGACGGACCTGTCAGGAGGACAATTGTTAAACTGAACAGCAGGTGAGGTGAAATTCGCTTCATAAAATCCAAAACGCAATAACACTACTTGCTATTGCGCTTACGCTCATTCTCATTCAGGTAAATTTTCCGTAAACGGATAGATTTCGGTGTGACCTCTACGTATTCGTCGGCTTGAATGTATTCCAGCGCTTCTTCGAGTGTGTGTTTTAATGGCGGAGCGATCTTCATTTTCTCATCAGTTCCGGAAGCCCGCATGTTTGTAAGCTTTTTTGTCTTGGTAACATTGATCACAAGGTCACCATTGCGACTATGTTCGCCTATTACCTGACCTTCATATACCGGCTCACCGGGGTTGATGAAAAATTTACCACGATCCTGAAGATTGTGAAGGCTGTATGCAATGGCTTCTCCCTGCTCCATGACGATGAGTGAACCGTTTATCCGGCCCGGGATCTCTCCCTTGTATGGTTGATACTCTTTAAACCGGTGCGTAACGATCGCTTGTCCGGCGGTAACATTTAGTAAGTAATTGCGAAGTCCCATGATCCCGCGAGAAGGGATCATATACTTAAGAATCATGCGATCGCCCTTCGGGTCCATGTTGAGCATTTCGCCCTTTCGCTGCGAAACTGTTTCAATAGCTTTACCCGAAACACTTTCGGGTAGATCGATCGTCAGCTCTTCAATGGGTTCACTCCTTACTCCGTTAATTTCGCGGAAGATAACCTGTGGCTGGCCGATCTGGAGTTCGTAACCTTCCCGACGCATTGTTTCTATAAGCACTGACAAATGGAGTACGCCACGCCCAAACACAATAAAGCTATCTGCCGATCCTGTATCGCCAAGTCGAAGCGCCAGGTTCTTCTCCAATTCCTTTTCAAGGCGCTCCCTGATATGTCGTGACGTTACGTACTTACCTTCCTTTGC
>JANNPM010000315.1:0-2172 GCA_031400145.1 Chryseolinea sp.
GGCGATCGCGAACACCAGCACCGCAAAGGCCAGCGTGTCGTGCGCGTTGGGGAACATCGCGCGGCCGTGGAAGAGTGGAACCGTGTCATTGCCATCAACCTTACGGGTCAATTCCTGTGTGCAAGGGAAGCGATCAAGGAGTTTCTCCGACGTGGCGTAGTTCCGGATGTTTCAAAGGCTGCAGGCAAGATCATCTGCATGAGTTCTGTTCACGAGATTATTCCATGGGCAGGACACGCAAACTATGCAGCTTCAAAAGGTGGCGTGATGATGCTGATGAAGAGTATTGCGCAGGAATATGCCCCGCAGAAAATCCGAGTAAACAGCATCGGACCTGGAGCCATCAGAACACCAATCAATCATGCGGCCTGGCAGACTCCTGAATCCTATAGGCAGTTGATGAAGCTTATCCCACAAAAAAGAATTGGCGAAGCGGAGGATATCGGAGGTGCAGCCGTATGGTTGGCATCAGACGATTCTGACTATGTCAATGGAATCACATTGTTCGTAGACGGTGGTATGTTGCTTTACCCGGGATTTGAAGATAACGGGTAAGATCTCATTCACTATCTTTCTATCCGTTTTGCATTTTACTTCACAACATGACTGCAGAAAAAGCACGCCTTCTCGAGGACCGCGATAAAAAAAAGAATTGGAGAAAGTTCGGACCCTACCTTACCGAACGGCAGTGGGGGACGGTGCGCGAGGATTACAGCCCGTACGGAAGCGCGTGGGAATACGTCTCACATGATGCAGCGAGAAGCAAGGCATACAGATGGGGAGAGGAAGGCATTGGCGGAATAAGTGATGAGAAGCAATTGCTTTGCTTTGCCGTGGCACTATGGAATAAGAGAGATCCAATTCTTAAGGAACGCATTTTCGGACTTACAGGCAACCAGGGTAATCATGCTGAGGACTGCAAGGAACATTATTATTATCTGGATAGCACGCCCACGCATTCGTACATGAAGATGCTGTATAAGTATCCACATCATGAATTTCCATACCAGTTGTTGGAAGAAACCAACAGAAGAAGGAGCAGGCTCGAACCTGAATATGATTTGATCGATACAGGAATCTTTAATGACAACCGGTATTTTGATGTATTTGTGGAGTACGCAAAGGCCGATACGGACGACCTGCTAATAAAAATCACGGTGCATAATAGGAGTTCTGAACCTGCTGAATTGAATGTGCTTCCTCAGGTGTGGTTCCGCAACACCTGGTCATGGGGACATGATGATCACAAGCCTGAGATGTACCTCGATGACAAAGGGAAAATAGAGATTAAACACCGTGATCTTGGCACTTATCATTTTTCGGCTGAGGGTGGTCCGGAAGCAATGTTTTGTGAGAATGAAACAAACACGCAAAGGCTTTACAACCACCCGCAGCACGGCACGTTTAAAGATGGCATCAATGACTGCGTTGTGAACGGAAAGGGTGATGCGGTTAACGATGTCTCCCGAGGAACCAAAGCTGCATTCAATTACAGCCTACAGGTGCCGGCGCAAGGATCTGAACAGATAAGGCTACGGCTGTCTGCAGTATTTCATCCAAAGCCGTTTACCGATTTCTCGGATGTATTTTCTTCACGGGTGACTGAAGCCAATGACTTCTTTCAGGAGATGCAGGCGGAGATAAACGACAAAGACGAACGGGATATCCAAAGACAAGCTATCGCAGGGATGCTGTGGAGTAAACAGTTTTATTACTTTGACGTCTCGACCTGGCTTAACGGTGATCCGACGCAGCCACCCCCACCCGAGGAACGTAAACACGGACGCAACAGGGAATGGAGACACCTGAGCAATGCCGACGTCATCTCAATGCCCGATAAATGGGAGTATCCCTGGTATGCAGCGTGGGACCTGGCCTTCCATACGATACCGCTTGCCATGGTCGATCCGGAGTTCGCGAAACGACAGCTTGTGCTCCTTACTAAAGAATGGTACATGCACCCGAACGGCCAGCTGCCAGCATATGAATGGGCCTTCGGCGATGTGAACCCACCGGTTCACGGGTGGGCTACCTGGCGCGTATACAAGATCGATGAGAAGCTTCAGGGTGGAAAAGGCGACAGAAAGTTTCTGGAGGAGGTCTTTCATAAGCTGTTGCTGAACTTTACATGGTGGGTGAACCGCAAGGACATGAACGGTAACAATATCTTTC
>JANNPM010000326.1:0-1771 GCA_031400145.1 Chryseolinea sp.
GCGCCCCACGACTCCCCGGCTGCAGGAGTTCGCGAAAAGCGGGGTGGTCTTCGCGGCGTTTTCATCATCGTCCTGGCAGCCGCAAACAGCCACCATGCAAACAAAAAGAAATTTTTTCCAGATCAATCTCATGAATAGCAATATGGTTATATCAAATATCGTCCGCGGACCGGCGCTGGCGGCGGATTTTGAGACGAACACGCGTTTCTCAGCGCTACAAAAGGATTTTGCGGTTATTGCCGGACACGCAAAGTGAAAATGCTGCTCGTCAGTTACTTATTAAAGCAGTTCGCCACCGTTACTGAAAGTCACCCGAGATTTTTTCAAAATTTAATCCTGAACCACAAACCAATTGCAGATTATTGTCGTTCTTAAGAATAGTTTACAGGTTGTTATATAGGTTAAGAATGCCCCGACTACACGGGGCATTTTTATATTTTTTTTAAATACCAATATCCATCAAACGCTTAAAAAAAATCTATGAAAAGAATTACATTTTTGATGATTACCATGATTACCGCGTTTTCTACGTTGCACGCACAGGACAAGCCCGCCAGCCCGCCCGCTACGGTGGAGGCTAAAATCGGCGCTGCGAATGTGAAAATAGCTTATTCACAGCCTTCAGCCCGCGGGCGTAAGGTTATGGGTGAACTGGTTCCTTATGGAGAGGTATGGCGGACCGGTGCCAATGAAGCAACAACAATTACTTTTGATAAACATGTTAAACTGGAAGGCAAAGACCTCCCCGCCGGCACATATTCACTTTACACTATCCCTGGTGAAAAGGAATGGACCATAATCATCAATAAGACGGCAAAGCAATGGGGAACCAAGTACGATCAGAAGGATGATGCCCTTAGATTTACTGTCGTACCAACGAAGACCAAAGCTCCCGTGGAGACATTTAATATTGCGATCGTTAAGGATGAGGTTCAAATGAAGTGGGAAAGCACCGCAGTCGCCTTTAAGGTAAAGGGATAACATACCATCGTTCTCTTTTAATGAGCCCTGTTTTGGCAGGGCTCTTTTATTTTCTCCATATTTGCATCATTAGTTAAGCTTGTTTTACGAGGCTTTTTCAAGGCGTTGAGCGATATGAATATACTGGGTCGTTATGATCGCGTGGATCTGCCTCAACTAGGAGTATTTGATATCCATGCCAAGGTAGATACCGGCGCCTACACTTCAAGCCTGCATTGTTCACGAGCACAGGTAGTCGAAGGAATTCTGGAGTTTGTATTGCTCGATCAGGAACACACAGAATTCACCGGAAGGAAATTTTACTTTTCGGAATTTGAAGAACGCTCTATAAAGAATTCATTCGGAGAAGTTGAACGTCGTTTCGTTATCACTACGGCACTTCGGATCTTCGAGGAAGAAATAACAACTGAATTTTCATTATGTAATCGCGGTTCACTTAGATTTCCAGTATTGATCGGCAGGAAGATAATGAACGACCGCTTCCTGATTGACGTGACAAAAAAGAACTTATCGTTCAAGCAAAAGAAGCCAATCGCGAAGCAACTGATCAGGAAGCAATCCAACACGAAGAAAAGCCACTAACCATCCGGACATTTTATCACTTTGATATGAATATCGCCATCCTGTCAAGGAATGCTAAACTTTATTCTACACGCCGCCTTAAGCAGGCCGGTGAAGCACGTGGACATAAAGTTGAGATCATTGATCACATGAAATGCGTACTTTTTATTGAGAAGAAGAACCCGACAGTACTTTACCAGGGAAGAAAACTTGATTACTTCGATGCAAT
>JANNPM010000333.1:0-13870 GCA_031400145.1 Chryseolinea sp.
TTCATCGCATTGCTGCGGTAGCCAATTTCCAGATAGTCGACAGGCAATTGATCCATGCATTCAAGATATGTTGTGACCAATTCACGATCGAAATCCCAATTGGTATAATAACCCCCGTCCCTCAGGGTACAATCCAGGATCTTGAAAGCAAAATTTTCTGGCCGTTCCCTGCTTACCATGACTGATCCGCTAGATTTTCGATTTAAAATTAGAGGTTTTGCGACCTAATATGCCTTTGTTCCCGAACAAAATACTCTCATATGTTGCGAAACCAAATGTGTGCTTTTGCGTCAAATATCTTACTTTTTTATTAGGAAAAACTCACGACTTTAAGTGTTCAAAGATTCGATCTGAGTATCTCTCTACGCTGAAATTCTCTTCAAAGGCGCGACGGGACGTTTGGCGCAAAAGAGGGTATGTGTCGTTGAAATCTCCCGACAATAACGATTTTTCCAAAAATTGTACTAAATCCCTGAAATCTGTGAATTTATATCCATTTATTCCATCGGAAATAATCTCGGATAAGGCGCCCGAAGTCACAGCGAGAACCGGCACCCCATAAGCATTGGCTTCTGCCACGACGCGACCAAAGCTCTCATTCCGCGCGTTTATAACAAGAAAATCCGTGTTTGTATAAATTGTGTCCTTTTGGGTAAATCCTAAAAAATTTATTCTTGAGGATTGACTTAACGCTATCAAACGTTCGACATACTCCGGAACGCCAGAACCATAAATGTTCAACTCCTGCGCGGTACTTTTGATGTTTTTGAAAGATTGGATTGCTTCATGCTGCCCTTTTTGCTCAGAAATGCGCCCTATCATAGAAAATTTCCAAACGGGACTTTTCTCCTTCTGATACACCGGTTTGATTTCATCTCTGAAATACACCCCGTTAAACTGAACAAGATTACGGTTCAGACTGCTAACCCACTGGTATGACTTTTTTAAAAACTCAGAGGGGAATACACTGTAGGTAGCTTTGCTGAGAAATCTGTTGGAAAAACTCTTTCCATAATCAAGAAAAAACCCTGTAATGGGATCATCCATGGTTTCGCGATAGTGACATACGACCTTTATCTTTTCCATTAATCCGATCCAAAGACCCATTGGCGCGGTAACCGAATTAACATAGATGAGATGTGGTTGAAATGAGCGGCAACAGTGTAAATGGTTCATCAAGTAAAAAGAATTCTTGATGGCCCGCGTTGTTATATTTTTTATCAGCCAGGCAGTGGCTACTATACGGCTCTGGCGGCGTTTAGCCTCGTATATTGTATAATTATACGTCCAACGATAATGTGGAATAATCTTATAATTAATTCCCAACTTTATTAGCGCCTCTCTTAGAGGCCCATCTGAAGGAATAATGACAAGGGGTTTGACTTCCGGGTGTCTACGCGTCAAGCCCGTGACGAGATTCAGAAGGGAGGATGGCGCTCCGTAGACTGTTGATGAATGCGAATAAAACATGATCTTCATTTATCGTTTTCAATCAGTGAGTTGTCATCCGTTCCAATAATCGTTCGAGCAACTCTCTCGAGACGTGACTTCATAACATCCAAAGAATAATCAACCCAGACGGTCGAACGTGCCTTCCTGCCGAGATCTGCCCGCATCTCTTGATTTACGATCAGACGCTCCAATGCGGTGGCCAGGCTTTCATTGTCCCTCTCGGGAACCAAAAGTCCGTTGTACTCACTTTTTATCAGCGTTGGTATGCCAGCGTGGATTGTTGACAACACCGCTTTTTCCATGCTCATTGCTTCCAACAATCCATTCGGCAGGCCTTCCATATCCCCGTTATCGTCAACTCTGCTGTTCAATACAAAGATATCGGCATCATTTAACGCCCTTTTGACCTCCTCTTTTCCCTGTGCTCCATAAAAGATAATCTTGTCCCCTGCTTTCATTTCAGCTGCAAGCCGCTTGCAAAAAAGAAACTCTTCTCCCTCTCCAATAATATGTAGCCTAATTTCGCTATGGACAGATAGTAAACTAACAAAAGCCCTAATGAGGTCTGGTACTCCTTTCTTGCTAACAAGCCTGCCAACGTGTAGGATATCGATAGACGATGAAGGTGCCTTGCCCCATGGTGAAAATTCCTGGACATCAACCCCATAAGGAATCAAATGGACCTTTTGCCTGTAAGCGTCAAGATGAAGTGTCTGTGCCATATGCGGACTGCAAATTATAATTCCTGCTGCATAGTCGAAGAGTTCTCGCAGTTTACCTGCGTATGAAGCATTACTCAACGCCTGAGAGGCATCCTTACCATGAAATGAAACAACGAGTGGAATAGTATGTCTCCTGGCTAGGGAAAGTATTCGTAGGCCACTCCATCCATAATGCGCGTGGATCAACTTAATTTTATGCTTAATTAGAAGACGGTCCACACGACGGGTTATTGCTGCGCTAAATGAAAGGGACACTCCGGGTAATCTTCTCATTAATGCCGTGAGCCCCCTGTCAAGCAGTCCTGTCGATTTGGAATATAGGTATCGTAACCTGGTTTTAACAGGGAACCTATCATCATTCTCATATGTCTCAGACAACAGAACAATTTCGAAATGGTCCTCCAGAACTTGTACCTGCTTGTGAATGAATGTCTCCGTTATCCCAAAAAACACCCTATGAAAAACCAACAACATATATACAATTATCTGTTGGACATTGATTTCGTTCCTTTAATCTTGTACTTCACTAACCGAAAGAAGAACCAACTGTCATATCCTTGAAGCTTCCAGCCCAGTTCTAATCCGGCTGCTGAGCTAAAAAATTTCTTTACTCCCATCTCGGTATATGCTCTGCCAGCGAGATATTCTTTCGAGCGATCAACGAGTTGTGCTGGAACAGCTACCCGATCAAGTAAAATGGATTGGATAGCATATATCTCCAGCAAATAAATAATCTTTTGTGGCAGGGATTTTCTTTTCCTCGAAACATCTTCATGTGAACGGAATCTGTTTAGCAGCAAAGGTGTGTAGGATAAATCGCCATGAAGCAAAAATTTTGTCCATACTAACCAATCACCGGTAAACTTATAGTTTGTAAAATCCATCGGTAAGTTCTTTAACATTTCCTGCCGGAAAATAACGGCGCTTGCGTTAGGAATGACATTCTTAAAAAGAAACATATGGCGAATTGCATCTTCACCCTTTATCGTGAAGGGCTCAGACCAGTCGACAAAACTTATTTCCTGTGTCCATTTGACATTGTTCGCAACACCTTCATTTTTATCATTGATTATTAACGACTGGCAAAAGGCTATTCCGACCGAAGGTGATACATCAAGAATTATTGTCATTACTTTCAGAAAGTCCGATTCAGCAATATCGTCACTTTCAGCAATCCAGACATATTTTCCCGTGGCCAGTTCAAAGCCTTTCTTCCATTGCTTAAAGGTACTGCCACTGTTCCTTTCGTTGTAAACGATATGGGCTAATTTAGGGTGACTGCTATAGGATTCAATGATGCCACGGCTGTTGTCGGTGGATGAGTCATCGAGTAGGATGACCTCAAAATCCTGGAACGATTGACTAAAAATACTTTCAAGTCTGTCCGGCAAGAATCGTCCGTGATTGAAGTTGGGAACAATTATGGAAACGGCTGGCATTGATCAGACCAAGATGACTAGGAAGTCGTTATTCAATCCCATGTCAGCACAGACAATATTTCTTAAGCATTCAGAGCTAAATATAGACATATTGATGCCGTAAATTTCCCCGTTAAATTACCATTTTTTGTAGTAATATGGTGGCGAAAGTCTGAAAAATTGAGCAACAAAAAACTGAATTCGTAACTATTGCAATGTTATTTAGCAGCTCAATTTTCATTTTTCTCTTTTTGCCCGTTGTACTAGGTGTTTATTACCTATCTCCTGCCAAAATAAAGAACTTCATCCTACTCATCGCGAGCCTTTTCTTTTACACGTGGGGGGAAAAAGCTCTGGTTCTTATCATGATCCTTACCACGGTTATCGATTTCATCGCTGGTCAGATCATTGAAAAGGGAAGACGCAAATTAGGTCTGTTCCTTTCAGCTTTTTCCAACTTGGCTCTGCTCGGCTTTTTCAAATATTTCAATTTTGGATTTGAAACATTCCTTGCAATTACAAACTTCTTCGGTTTACATCATCCTTCACTTGAGCGCGTTCCCTACGTGACTTTACCGATAGGAATTAGCTTTTACACCTTTCAAACGCTTTCATACACTATTGATGTATACCGTGGACATGTAAAGGCAAGTAAAAATTTTATTGACTTCGCAGCGTTTGTTACGATTTTTCCGCAATTGATTGCTGGGCCTATTGTGCGATACATAGACGTGGCTGCCCAATTAGAGAATAAGAATATTAGTACTGAGAATTTTGCCCAAGGCATTAAACGTTTTGTCATCGGATTGTCAAAAAAAATGCTTATTGCAAATGCTTTCGCTGCTGTTGCAGACAGTGCCTTTGAAACACCCGTTAACGAGTTGTCGACAGCTTGGGCTTGGTACGGAATTACCGCTTATTCATTTCAGATTTATTATGATTTTTCGGGATATTCTGACATGGCAATCGGGCTTGGCAAAATGTTTGGCTTTGATTTTCTCGAAAATTTCAATTACCCATATATCTCAAAGAGCATACGCGAATTCTGGCAACGCTGGCATATTTCACTATCAACATGGTTTAGAGATTATGTGTACATACCATTAGGAGGGAGCAGAACCAGCCCCCTTAAAGTGTATCGTAATCTATTCATTGTATTTTTCGTCACAGGATTATGGCATGGGGCTAGCTGGAACTTTATACTATGGGGACTATTTCATGGGTTCTTTATCGTGCTCGAGAGGAGTGGTCTTAAGAACATTTTAGAGAAAATTTGGCCCGTTATCTCGCATTTATACGTGCTGCTGATTATTATTATAAGTTGGGTATTCTTTAGAGCTAGCGATCTTCCTCAAAGTCTAGCCTACCTTTCCAAAATGTTTTCTTTGTCCGCAGGCAACATATCACGAGTAAGTTATCTTAATTATTTCTTTGTGAATGGCGAATATCTAGTTATTACACTTATTGCAATACTTTGGGCGACGCCAATACTTGAACGATCAATTACATCTTTAAGCAACGGGCCACGCATCCGACCAATTGCAAAGTTGGTGGAATTGACCTTCCTTTTCTTGCTGTTTTTAATATCTGTATCATACGTAGCCGCAGACACGTACAATCCATTCATTTACTTTAGATTTTGATGAAACAAAAATTTAGTGATGGTACGAACAAGATCATAATTGGCTGGTTCATCGTCTTAATTTCACTCCCCTTGATTGGCAACGTCCTTGGGATAAAAACGAACTCACAAATTTCCGAAAACACAAGAGTTCAAGCAATGCCAGCGCTGGAATTGAGACATTTGAAACCTGGAAGCCTGAAAACGCGGGCAACTACTATATACATTCGTTCGGTTGAATTCATAAAGCAGTTTGACTCCTATTTTAGCAACACGTTTAGCTTTAGAATGGACCTTTTAATCCTTTATAATGGGATCAAAGCAAACGTACTGTTGTCAAACCCAATACCTCATAAAGTTGTTAAGGGCGATGATGGCTGGCTTTTCATTGGTGACAGCTATAGCAATGCAATCAAGGAGTGTAAAGGAATAGAACGTTTTTCAGAAGTTGACCTGAACGCAACGTTAGATGAAACGATGAAAAGAAAAAAATGGCTAAACGGCAACGGAATTCAGTTCTATTTGGCATTGGCGCCAGATAAGTTGTCTGTATATGGTGATCGCTTGGCCATCCGGAAATCCAGCAAAAGTACGATGCGGGAGCAGTTAGATTCGGCAGCAGTGGGAAAGATCGAACTCATTGATTTAAGGAGCACCTTTTCTCGACCACACAAGGTGAGGCTTTTTCATAAAACAGATTCACATTGGAATGAGTATGGCGCCTTCCTAGCATACAGTTCATTAATGTCCAAGATCAAATCTGACTTTACTCAAGTTCGAATTTTGTCTCTGTCTGATTTCTCAGTTGACAGTACTGTAAGCTTTCAACAAGATTTGACCAAAATGCTTGGCATTCGTGTTAAAGAACATATTGTCCGTTTAACATCGAAAAGGAAAATAACTGCTGTAGTTCAAAAAAATCGCCTGTCAGTTCCCACCAGATACTCGCGCAGTTCGGCTGAATATGAGCAAAGATATAAGAGCAATGCCAATGACTTGAAAGTGTTGATATTTAGAGACTCCTTCAGCTCGGATCTGATCAAATATCTAAATGAAAGCTTTGGAGAAACAGTTTTCATTTGGCGACATCAATTTAACAAAAGTTTGATTGAACAGGAAAAGCCGGATATGGTCATCCAAATTCTCGTCGAGAGAGACCTCGAACTCTTAATATTGTGATACCTGCCTGTCTGATCCACAGATCCACATCGCGTTCCCGTACTTCAAATTCCCAATTTACCTACCTTCTAGGCGGCCGAATTTGCCTTTGAAATTGAGTCACGCGTTGTCTCCAAGTAACTCCTCCCCCATTTTAAACAAGGCTCCAAATGATTGCCTTCAGCCCATTCATTCCACGCGTTTATGAACAGTAAGTTCTCCTCTCTTGAATAGGGTTTGAATTTTCTAATGGCTTGATACAACCAGCTCCCATACGATTCAGGTGTCGAATTAATCAAGATGGTAGCACCTGTCTCTCGGCGTGCGCTATTGTCCCACATGGGTGATACACAATCATAAAATTTGTAAGGCGGCGCTTCTTGTGCTAACGCGATTGCTGCTACTTTTCTATAGTCAATGATTTTGTCTATGAAATATGGAGCTTTCACTAGACCCGATCTGTGAAGTACACGCTCCAGCAATGAGGGCTTTTCTTTGGGGGGTAGCTTATTCCAATTCGGCTGAAAATCCATCCCTGAATCAAAACCGATGTCTTCTGGCCCGTTACCCGACCTGAAACTTTCCACAGATATTAGATATAAATCTTTGAAACCGCGCTTTCTCGCTTCATGCCGCCAAATACCTGCAGTAATTCCAATGTCGTCGATTAACTCAGTTCTATAAATGGCAAAGACCGGCTTATCGTCAATCCTGATGTACCTTCTGTCAGAGAAAAAATTGTCACAGAGAAATTGTATATGCGTGATGTGATCTTCCTTACTGTATCGTTGGCCCATCAAGACTTCATGTTCTTTGCCATCCCACCTTCTTGTCCAATTTTCGTTAGCCCAGCAAAGCATAAATGGAAAATCCGGTTGCTGCGACGTTATCATTTGATCTAGCGGCCTGTGCAGTAATCTTTTTCCATTAAACCAATAATGATAGAAACAAAAACCATGAATGCCGTGTGCCTGTGCAAGTTTCGCTTGGGCGATCATTACCTCGGGCACTCTTAAATCGTAAAAACCAAAATCGGCGGGAAGATGAGGTTGATAGTGTGCCTTGAACCTCGGCTTTGCTTTTGTCACATTAGTCCATTCTGTAAATCCTGTTCCCCACCACGCATCATTTTCAGGAATTGGATGGAATTGCGGAAGATAAATTGCTACGGGGCGAACTTTTGATTGCATCAGAGATCAATCATTAAATAAAAAGCTTTTTACCTCAGCGCCATGAATGGCGAGATTGAATCTTTGCTCCACAGTATGCATTGTCATACTTGCAAATTCGGTTGAACGTACAACATCGTGCATGATTTTTGCAATTATTTTGGCAAAATGAGCAATATCCCCAAGCTCATAAAGGAATCCATTCATACCATCCATTACGATTTCGCTTGTTGCGCCAGCGTTTGCACCAATTACAACCATATTGCTTTTCATATACTCAACCGTTATCCTTCCAAATGCTTCATTACGTGACGTTGTCACACCGACGTGTGCCTCACTGTAAAATTTGCTTGGATCATCCACAAACGGAAGAATTGTCACATGTCCGTTGAGGCTGTGCTTGTTAACTAAACTCTTTAGCTTCTCATAATAGGGTCCATCGACCTTGCCAAGGACAGTTAAATGAAAGTTACTTATCCCGTGAACGCTTTTGAGCATTTCCACTGCATTGATTATATCCTCCTGGCCCTTCCCGGCACTAGTTCTACCCGAAACCAGGATTTTCCACAACTCAATACCTTTCCATTTGCTTGATGCTATCTCATCAAACCTATTATCACTTATTTTGAAGCGATCGATAGGTACGGCATAGTAGATTATCTTAATTTTTTTTGGTGTCGGTTTACTTTCTTTGTGAAAATGCTCCATTGTAAACCTGGAATTGAAGATGATTCGGTCCGACAGGAGCTTAATAACATTCCAGGTTAACTTCTTTCCGAAATAATAATGGTAACCATGGTCCTTATCCCCGAGCTCGTGTATGTACCACACATGGGTGGATCGCATTAGTTTCGCAGCAAGGCCGGAGGCAGGATTACATACTACGCTATTAGTAATGACAAAGTCAGGCTTGAGTTCACGAAAGAGTTTTACGAACTGCACAAAAATACTGATAGTACTTTTTAGCCAGCGAAGTTTTTGCATCCACCCTAACTTGTTGCCCAACCATCGGGGATTATTTGCCACGTGCCTGATTGAAACACCGTTCTCGCTGAGCAATTTTTCCATATGTGCCCCACCGCTTTTCAAAAGGACCCATATGTCGTCACACCCTTGTAATTTAAGAGCCTTTACGGTTTCAATCAAACAAAGCTCCGCTCCGTTGGTGGTGTTACCATGACTGACAAAAACAAATCTAGAATTTGTCTGCATGTATCCTGCTGATGTAATTAACAATGGCTGATAAGGGCTTGGCCCTTAGAAATTTGTCTATCCACCCGGGCGGCGCAATTCTTTCACCTCTAAATTCGCCCTTGAACAGCCCTTCCGCATTGTACCAATTGTACTCAATACCATAGTTCGCAATATAAAATCCGTATTTGTATGCCCCCAACTTATCTATTGGCTTGGTTGCCGTAAGAACTAAATTTTCCAGCTCCACAATTGTAGCCGGATTATATGTAGAACCTAGATCCTTGTAGAACGCCTCTCCAATTAGAACCGACGGCTTACCCCAATAAGTCGCTTCTATCCCAATCGTCGAGCCAAATGTTATAATCAAATCTGCCGAATCGATGAGTTCGTAAGAACTTATGGATGAATCAGGTGGGATGACGTGAATATTTTGCGAGGCAATTTCATACAAACCGGCTACTGTTGAGTTGTTAACTCCTTTCAGATTAGGATGCATCCTGACGTGTACACAAATTTCTTGATGAGAACTCACGAGATCTGCGACAATCTTAATACCTGCCAATTGACTGTTGAATAATTTTCTTTTCGAGGTATCACCGATAGCTGCAAACTCATCTTCGGAAGAGTTAAAGATGACAATATTTCTCTTCGCGGGTTGCCAGTTCTCAGGCAACTGCCCCTGTTTTTGTAACCCTACGAACGAATGCCAAGCCTGCTCTTTTCCGGCCCTCCGGTCCTGGAAAAATGTATCAGCAGTCTTGAAACTGGGGTTTTGCCCGTTTTCCTGCCAAAATTCTTCTACCAATTTGTAAAATGCGTGATACTCGTGAGGTAGATGATTTTCAGATAGTGAATATTTGCTCTTGTTCGACCCTCTTTCATGGATCTTGTATCTTATATTACGTAACTCGCATAATCTTACAACCGGCCTGATATTTGAAAACCGCCCATTAAAGAGGTAAACCAAGTCAGGCTTGTCGTCGAGCAACAACTTTTTGAAAGATAAATATACCTTCAAAGATGCTTTGAACAATCTGTCAATCAAGTAGGCATCGGCGTTTAGATCGGGTTCCGGATTACGGCGATATGAAATAAGTGAAGACGCGACTGCCATACCTATGTCTATATTATCATACCGGAACGCCTTAAGCTCATCTAGGTTGGCGAAACGTTTTTTCCAGTTATGGATGAGCGCCCATTCGGATTTTGAAAGGTTGACGAAATTAGCCTTGTTGATTTTCCCTTGTCCTTCGATAACATCAAGACCCAGCCGACGTCTACTTATACATTGTAGACAGACAGCCAATGAATGCTTGTAATTTGCCTCACAAGAATTCAAGTCTGCTGAGCAATAATACAAATTGACCTGATCGTTCCTGTTTATGTGAAACTGTACAAGCTCCAACGCTGTTTCAAAATGAGGTATTGCGAGCGCATAAGGTTCAAAAAAGAAAACTTTCATTTCTCATTCATCTACGTTCAAAATTTATTACGGCTTAATGAATTGGCGCAAACTCGCTAGGCATGTTTACTGGTTAGTATACCGTATGACGAACAGAGACAGGGTATACCTGATATCTTAGGATAAGATATTAGTGATTCAGGGCAATATAGGTGGTCGCTATATTCGGTGAGTGGACCCTTGGATACCGGACAAAGGAAGGGAAATCCTTCATTTGCATCACTTGTCACATTTTTATCAATGATATAGAGACCAGTAGGATTTAAAGGATTTGATGCAATTTCAAAGGGCCTATAAGTCGTGAGTTTGTAATTCAATTCCTCGATATGCTTCTTTAAATTTTGAATGTAGCCATTCTTAATCATCCGTGCCTTACCTTCTTCACTTGCAAATTCGTCTGTGGGTTCCAGCAATATCAAGTATTTCTTCGTGATTCTGTACAACTCCCGCAGGGCTTCTTTCTCTTTACCGCCATTAGGTTCAATTGAATGTGAAGTGTAGACTATATCAACCGAATTATCGGCAAGTGGAATATTTAGAAGGTCACCCACGAATAAACTTGCCTTGATCTGCTTTTCCTTAAGATATTCAATGCCGCACTTGACCCTGCTCCATGAAATATCAAATCCCATCAAATTCATAGGTTGGTTTGCGAGTTTGTCTGCAACATTTCCCAAGGTTGTTGCTTCACCCGCTCCGGCCTCTAGCAAAGTGTGAATATTTCCAAGAGTGTTAAGCACTTTGGCAATCTCAAGCGAATAAGCATTTATGTAACTTGGATTTTCTGCAGCATATTTAACATAACTTCCAGCTTGAAAATCGTAACTGATTAGGATATCTTCGATACTATTGGAATTCTTTCCTCCTTCACGTCGCAGGAATTGAATTATATTCTCTCCTTTTTGATACAATTCCTTTATTCGAAGTATGAGGTCATTTCTATTCTGTGCCATTAATTCAAACGTTACCTTTTAACCCGACTCAAGATATCAAAGTGTTGGACATTTCCATTTCCAAAGTCCCATTCATAGGGTATGAATGGGGTGACAGACTCCGCTGCCAGCCTTTCCGCATATGGCGTCTCTATTCCGAGGTCTTTCATTCGTGTCGCTACCAGGAAGTATCCTATGTCCTTGCTTTTCGTCAGAATCGTCTTTGCATCATTAGCACGAACAATGACGGACAAGTGGTACTCCTGGGGCAAAAGGGGTAAATTTTTAAATGTGCACGAAACCACGTTTTCACCTTTCCAAAATACCCCCGATTTGATCCCGTCAATCATTGTATTGGCGACGCTCACAGCACCATAATTCGACCTGATTACAATGCCAATATTGGGCTGATCAAATTGCTCTTCCGATTCAAGCAAGAGTTTTACAGACAGATCATCACCTACCTGAAAAGTCTCAGTCTTCACGCCATGCTGGTTGCGGATTGTAACCTCCTTAACAATTACTTGTTCGGAGGTATCCAATCTGCCTGGCACAAAATGACCCTCTTTTATAGCCTCCTTTTTGAAATACTGATTAACGGTATTAATCGTCGTACCCAAATACTTTAACTTACCGTCTTCCATCAAAAGTCCTTTTGTGCATAAGGTCTTTATGGCCGGCATACTGTGACTAACAAATAGTATTGTTCGCCCCTCGTTATGGGCCACCTCATCCATTTTGCCAAGGCATTTCTTTTGAAAATCCGAGTCGCCAACTGCCAATACTTCGTCGATAATGAGAATTTGGGGTTCAAGGTGAGCTGCCACCGCAAAACCCAAACGCACCTTCATACCGGAGGAATAGAATTTTACGGGTGTATCAATGAACTTCTCAACGCCACTGAAGTCAACGATTTCTCCAAACTTCTTATCGATCTCTCTTCGACGCATTCCGAGTATGGTTCCGTTCATATATACATTCTCGCGACCGGTCAATTCGGGGTGAAATCCTGTGCCAACCTCCAAGAGAGAAGCAACTCTACCCTTTATTTTAATACTTCCACTCGTTGGCTCAGTAATACGCGATAGAATCTTAAGTAAGGTGCTCTTTCCTGCCCCATTACGTCCAATTATTCCCAATACCTCGCCCTGCTTGACCTCAAAGTTCACATCGTTCAACGCCCAGAAGACAGATGCATCATCGTCTGAAAATTTACTCAGGTTCGTCAACCGCCTGAAGTTGTTTAGCGGGGCCTTGATAGTGTCCATGACCTGGGCCGCTAACGTCTTCGACCTGTTTTCTTTCAGGCCTAGACGATACTTCTTCGTTAAACTCTCAACTGTTATTACGGTGTCACTCATTGTTATCCAAAAATTATTATTCTTTAAGCCACATCTGCAAACACGCGCTCCATTCTTCTGAAGTACAACAGCCCGTAAAAAAATAAAACAACAGCTACTATGCTCCCGGGCCAGATCCACTGCCACGGGATTTGTTTGTCTAGTAATGCTGCGCGGAAGCCTTCAACCACACCAACCATGGGATTGAGGCAATACCAGAATTGGAATTGTTGAGGAACCGCATTTGTACTGTAAACAATTGGTGCCGCGTACATGAGGATTTGAACCACGAAGGTCATTGCGTGCTTCACATCGCGATATTGCACCGCCATAGCCGAAAGGACGAGTCCTAGTCCAAGCGAGCAAAGAAGAAGCTGGAGGATGAACAGCGGGATAAACACTACCGTAGCACCCGGCGTAACGTTGTAGTATATCAGAAAACCGATGACTATAAGAAAAGCGATCACAAAGTCCAATAGCTTCGAAAATATTGAAGACAACGGTAGGACAAGACGCGGAAAATATACCTTGGTGATCATGCCTGCGTTTGAAATCAGACTGCTTGATGATTCAGTCAGCGTTGCTGAAAAGTAACTCCACGGCCAAAGTCCCAAAAACGCGAAGAGTGCGTATGGAACTCCATCTGAACTTACTTTGGCGAGTCTTCCAAATACGACGGTAAACACCAATGTGGTAAACAATGGCTGAATTATAGCCCAACTAACTCCGAGCACACTTTGTGCGTACTTTGCCTTTATACCCCTTATTGTAAGGAAATAGAGAAGATCTCGGTATCTCCAGACCTCCTTTAGATTGACAAATTTCCATCCGGAGGACGCTCGTATTATAGTTGAATCCATCGCCCGTTAGCCTTTGACGTAATAATGAAACCCGCGGTTATAACTTCATCCGTTAGAACCAGACTCCATTCAAACAAACCAGTAGCCAACCGCGCCGCCCTGCACTCCAATTCTTTCAAATTATAAAATGTCACTTTGCTTCTCCTTTTCAGCTTTGCGAGTCAAGACCCTTGAGCTCGTTTAAATAACTTCCCTTCAACTTCTGGCGCCACCAGTCCATCATTTTGCAATTATAAACACGTTTGTTGTGATGTTCTTCGTGAACATTACAAAGCAATTTTCCCATCGCGCAATATTGGTGTGTTTGACTACAAGTTTCGCGTTACCGTTTAAAAATTTGGCGCACAACTATGCCTTATTGTTAAAGTCTCAGAAACGGTTCGCGAATCTCTAATTCCTCAACAAGATTACGCAATTCGCCGACGACAGACAGTTAGCATTTAGATGCTTTCCTGCAAGTTATGAATGTAAAGACGTCCTTCAAAAGTTAGCAGCTTATAATGAGGAAATATTCTGAATATATCGCAAATCCCCTACTAGCC
>JANNPM010000126.1:0-2781 GCA_031400145.1 Chryseolinea sp.
TTTTTTTTCGTCCTGCTTAGGTTCTTGGACAGCGCCAGTAGAAATATCCACGAGCAGCTAGGCTAGCTGATTGCTGTCGCGCGGTCTGCGGGGCCGTGTTGCCATGCGCCCATTTTAGCGGGCCGCTTACCCCTAGCGATGATCGCGTTACTTTCAAACTGAGACACCACCTGGCCACATCGTGCATGGACTTACCCCGCTCGTTGTTGTTGCAGCATTTGTAGCCGACTGCGGGCAGCAGGGCAATCGGCGGGCAAAAAAAGCCCGCCGAAGCGGGCTGATCGATGATCGAAGCGATCGGGCAGGATCACTAGTCCCGGCCCGGTAACTTGCCTCGAATCTGTTATTCCCGAAATTGTCATTTCCAATCCGGGGAATGTAACAATCCGCAGTATAGCCTTTCAGTATACCGTCAATGACGAAGATGACCAACTATTCAATACGCCTGCTGGATTTGTATTGGAGCCAGGAAAAGATACGACTATAACGTTGGAGGAGATCCAACTGGTTTCAGGCTACAATAGCTTTTCCGTTTCAGCGCTGCGGCCTAATGGTGTCAGTGACATCGATCCGACCGACAACCATCAGTCCATAAATATTGTTGTCAACACATCGTACGATATTATTCCACTTCGGCAAAATTTTGATGACAACGCCTATCAGGAAACCTGGGTGTTGGCGAATCCGTACGGCGGCAATAACTGGGATGCGACCGAAACAAATTATAATCAATCGATGTCCTTTAGCGGACCTGAAGATTCATCGGATGTCAATGAGGGTTGGTTGGTTACGCCGATACTCGATTTTTCAGCGACAACGAAAGCAAGCTTATTCTTTGACTATGCTTTCTCGACAACCACGAACGGAACACGAACATCAGCTACAACCGCTATCAGCATACTGGCCTCCCTGGATTGCGGACAGAAATACGATCAGGTGGTTTATGATGGATCGCAACAATCTGCGGCATCAGAAAACGGATCTGCATCCCTCCCTGACAAGGAAACTGACTGGATAAGTCAATATGTGAATCTGAATGATCTGGTGGGTAACACGGAGGTCAGGTTAGCTTTTGTAGTATCAAATAGCACCGGGCGTATCACCTATATTGATAATATTGAATTTTTTATTTCAGACGATTCCAGTCCGCTATCAACGTCAGAGCCATTCGTCGTATATGGAACAGATCCCGAGGGGCCAAAAGACTTTATCATAACCTTTAATCTCGACGAACGGAATGATGTCACGTATGACCT
Source organism: Chryseolinea sp. (assembly GCA_031400145.1). Taxonomy (GTDB): domain Bacteria; phylum Bacteroidota; class Bacteroidia; order Cytophagales; family Cyclobacteriaceae; genus Chryseolinea. Next base: position 1,257 of record JANNPM010000126.1, read on the forward strand.
GGTGGATATGACCGGAAGGATCGTTTTAAAAGAAGAACTGGCGAACGTATTGAATCAAACTTATACTGTTGAGGCAACAGGAACAAGTACCGGAATATACATTCTTCGAATGCGAATAGGCGATGCCTCTTATTCAACGAGGGTCTTCATCGGACCCTGATGTTTTTAAGTTACAATAACAGATTCGAACGCGGGAATATGCATTCCGAATGGATCTAAAGACCTCTCAATCTTCGTCATCGTACTCATCGTCCGGGCGGAACTCATACATATTGTCCCAATAGCTTGAACCGTTCTGACCAGTAGCTACGAATATCCTGTCACTGACGACAAAACCAACGGCACGGCTCCTGGCAGAACCCTCGAAAGGCGTCTTATCATCCCATAACCCTGTTTCCGGATTGTACTCGTAGGTCGACGACGAGGTGGATGAGCCACCGGTGCCGGTCGTAATAAAGATCCTGTTCTGATAAGCGAACCCTAAAGCATGATGTCTCTGAACAGCGGCTACAAATAAGTCATACTGATCATCATCATCATCGGAATCAAGCGATAAATCGGTCCATTGATCCAATTCTGGCGTATAGGCCCACATGTCCGCTTTGTAACTTCCGTTGTTCCTTCCGGTACAGACATAGCCTCTACCGTTAAAGGTGATTGCTAATGCGTCCTCACGTTTACCCCCCGGATAACCTCGGATCTCGCTCCACCTGTCTTCTTCCGGAATGTATTGATAGAAATCGCTGAGATAATAATCGCCGTCGTTTCCAGTGCCGACGTAACCCCTGTTGCTAATGGCGAATGCAACTGCTCCATATCTCGCAGAAGGAAAATCGCTGATTTGCCGCCACTCATTGGTGGTTGAATTGTATTCCCAGAAGTCCGCCAGCTCTTCGGTATCAAGGTCGCGATTATATCCAAGACCTACATAGCCGAAATCTCCTATCGAAAACGCGACGGCGCTTTCGCGCAATGTTCCAGGGAAGTCGGCCACATCTTCCCAATATCCGTTATCCGCGTTGTAGAAATAAAAGTCATTAAAATAATCGTCCCCATCGTATCCGAGCCCCACAAATGCCCTGTTGCCAATGGTAAATGATACGGCTCCGGCACGGCGCTGCCCTTCGAAATCCACAGCGGCAAACCAGTTGCCAAGCGCCTCATCCTCCTCATCGTTGTCACACGACTGCGTCGCCGCCAGGGAGCAAATTATCACAAAAGAAAACAGACGGAACATTACATTTTTCATAATATGGGTATCAATTGTTTAATCTTCAATATCGACAGTGACTACGTGTACGGCAATCTCCAATTTGTTATCGCTTTGCTGGTCGCCGGCGTAAAGGCGCGTCACGGAGGATGCCAACGCTTCGTCGCTTATCTGAAGCAAAAGGGCGTAGTTGTTAAATTCGTTAATGGAAAGTTGTTGCTTTACATGCGTCTCTATATCGAGGTAATAGTAAGAGTCACGGTCAAGGTATTCGTCAACAATCAGTTGGGCGGACCCATATTCGGACAGGATCTC
>JANNPM010000369.1:0-4998 GCA_031400145.1 Chryseolinea sp.
GTGATCACCATTGGGAGATAGTCCTTCAATTGTTGTGATCTTGCTTTTTCCAACCGCGGACACGGGCAACATGCACGACCGCACAGCCACGCTGTTCATGTGCACGGTGCATGCACCGCATTGGGCGATACCGCATCCGAATTTAGTGCCTACCAAATGAAGGTTGTCGCGTAGTACCCATAGTAACGGAGTGTCCGCGTCTACATCGGCCTCATACTCGCGGCCGTTGATTTGTAATTTGAATTGTGCCATGTCGCTTGATAAATGATTTACCTTACGGGTGAAGGTAATAAATTTATGTGGTAGCTTCAAGCCCGCCGGTTGGGCAGCTGGTCTACCGGGTGTGCAGGGATCTTGCAGCAATTCTGACTATGGGTAGCAACAAAAAATTGATCACTATAAAAATCGGTTCGAACGTCATCACCAACAATGAGGGCTTCCCGGATGAAACTGTTATAAAAAGCATTTCGAAGCAAATAAAGCAGCTAAGGCATGATGGATATCAAGTGCTCCTCATCTCATCCGGAGCGGTAGCGGCGGGACGCAGCATTTATCAATTCACAAAAAAAACTGATACCGTCGTACAACGGCAAGTGTTGGCTTCCGTTGGCCAGGTGAAACTGATCGCCCTTTACAAAGAGATTTTCGACCTTGAGGGAATAATATGCTCACAAGTTCTGGTAACGAAGGAAGACTTTAAAAGCAGAAATCACTACCTGCACATGAAGAACTGTCTGACAGCATTAGTGGCGAACGACATCGTGCCGGTTATCAATGAGAACGATGTGATATCTGTCACTGAACTTATGTTTACTGACAATGACGAACTCGCGGGACTCGTCAGTGCTATGACGAATACCGATATCCTCATTATTCTTACGAATGTCGATGGCGTTTATGACGGAGACCCCGCGCTGGCTGAAACTAAACTGATACAGACCTACGACTCTTCAAGTACCGATCTCGGTGAGATATCATCCGGGAAAAAATCGGGTTTTGGACGAGGAGGGATTTTGACAAAGTGCCTTACTGCTGAAAAAATCGCTGGGATGGGAATTCCGGTGCATATTGCGAACGGCAGGACTCCGGATATTGTTCTAAGAATTTTAAACGACGAAGTAGTCGGAACAAGGTTCCCCGCGAGGAAGCTTACCTCAAATTTCAAAAAGTACATGGCGCACGCCTATGAAGAGCCAAAAGGAAAAGTGATCATCAATGAGGGCGCGCGCGCAATGCTGCTGTCGGATAAAGCGAAAAGCTTACTTCCTGTCGGAATGCTGCAGGTGATTGGGAGGTTTAAGAAGGGGGATATCATCAGGATTGTAGACGAAAAAGACCATGAGGTCGGTTTGGGTCTGGCACGATACGGACACGAAAAGGCAAAGGAAGTACTGGGGACGAAGAATCAAAAGCCGATCATCCACTATGATCATTTATATCTGCATTAATGAGCGTACAAATTGGAATACAATAAATCAATTTTTAAGACGGTAAAGGCGGCTGCACGCGTATTGGGAGGAATTCCGGAGGGTACGATCAACGACATTCTCCTAAAGCTGGCTGACGAAACAATGCGTGAAAGCGCAGGCATACTTCAGGCGAATAAAGCAGACCTGGAGCGAATGGATGAAAACGACCCCAAATACGACAGACTGAAGCTTACACCTCAGCGCCTGGAGGATATTGTCCATGATATCAGGAAGGTCGCATCATTGCCTACACCCCTTGGCTTACGCCTGGAGAAAAAAGTCCTTGAAAACGGATTAAAACTGGAGAAAATAACGGTACCGCTGGGTGTTGTCGGTATCATATACGAAGCGCGCCCAAACGTAACTTTTGATGTGTTCTCGCTTTGCCTTAAATCAGGAAACGCCTGTATACTTAAAGGCGGAAGCGACGCTGAAAATTCCAACAGGACCATTGTTGCTATGATTCAGGGCGTGATAAGATCATTTGATATCGACCCCCATGTTGTCACGCTGCTATCGTCCGATCGGATTGCCACGCTTAGCTTATTGGAAGCCGTTGGTGACGTGGATGTCATTATTCCACGTGGCAGCCAGCAATTGATTGATTATGTGCGCAGCAATGCTAAAGTTCCGGTAATTGAAACCGGAGCGGGTATCGTTCACGCTTATTTCGACAAGAGCGGAGATGTAAAAAAGGGCGCCGCGATAATACTCAATTCAAAAACCAGGAGGGTCAGTGTTTGCAACGCGCTGGATTGCCTTATCATTCACGGCGCGAGATTGACAGATTTGCCAGCCATTACAATGCCGCTCGCGGCGAAGAATGTACGAATTTATGCCGATGAACCGTCCTACAATGTGCTCGAATCCCGTTATCCCCAGGAGTTGCTGGAAAGAGCAAGAGACGAACATTTTGGCCTTGAGTTTCTCGATTTCAAGATGAGTATCAAAACTGTCAATAATATCTCCGAAGCGCTTGACCATATTTACACGCACAGCTCACGGCACAGCGAGGTTATTATTGCTGAAAATGATCAGGCCATTGACTTATTTCTGAATGCCGTTGACGCGGCGGCCGTGTATTCAAATGCCTCCACTGCATTTACCGATGGCGCGCAGTTCGGAATGGGTGCCGAAATTGGCATCAGCACCCAAAAACTTCACGCTCGCGGCCCAATGGCATTGCATGAGATGACCTCTTATAAATGGATCATCAAAGGAGAAGGAAACATAAGGGTGCCTTAGAAATACCACATCAACTAGCGTGAGATCAAACATGCGTCACTCGCTTCGCGCCCCAGGGAAAAAAATTCAGAAGCGGCGAAATATTTCTGAACTTGCTAAGGCCCTCCCCGATCTTCTCACATGACCTATAGATTCCGTTATCCTGCCAATAAAATGCAAAACGTGATGTTTCCGCCGAGCGGTCTGATCGATACAAGGTGACATAATGCAGCCCATCCTTTATGCTTGGTGATGGCATCCTGATTATGAAAGGCATGCTGCTCGAATGAAGCAGTATATGGATGGTCTGATGTTTAAAATACAAACGTGAATCGAGCTTCAGCTCATCCTCCGTTTCTCTGCGCAACAGGTCACTCAGGTTCATTTGAAAACCAGGAAGGTCATGGTGAAAATCACGAGGACCATCCGGAAACAAAGTCTTGTCAATGAGGCGTCCCATAAAGTCGTACGGGCGTCTTCTCTTATCATTCCACACCGCAGCAATCCATGCTACGGACGCGGGACCGCAGTAGATTCCATAACGGGAAGCGATCTGTGCGGCGGCGCCCAGGGCAAAAGATGAGGACCATTTATCGGCTGCAGTTACACGCATGTTATTGTGCATGGCGCTTGCGGCAAGATAAGCTTAGCGACATGTCGAGATGAAAACACTGCCTCAACTTTTATCGACATACTTTTGATTCGCCTCGCTGTATCGCTCGCCTGTATCCGGATATTTGGCCAACAGCGCTTCAATCGCCTGCAGATCATCGACTGACAACGTCACGTCTATTGCCTCCGCGTTCTGCTCCAGATACTTTCTGCGTTTTGTTCCGGGAATAGGAATAATGTTATCTCCCTGTGCGAGCACCCACGCCAACGCGAGCTGTGACGGCGCAATGTGTTTCGCCGTTGCAATTGCTGCAAGGCCTTTGGATAAATTTTTATTGTTTTCGGCAAACTGTTTTTGATATCTCGGCAGACTCTTTCTGAAGTCGCCCTCCTTTAACGCCGAAACATCCAACTTGTTGGTTACAAGGCCCCGTGCCAGCGGGCTGAAAGGAACAAATGATATTCCCAGTTCCTTGCATAGCGGTAAAATCGCTTCTTCGACATCTCTCGTCAGCAATGAATATTCACTTTGCAGCGCTGATATTGGATGTATCGCATGCGCCTTCCTTATAGACCTCGGCGATGCTTCTGAAAGCCCAAGAAAACGGACCTTGCCTTCTTTAACTAAATCGCTCATTGCGCCGACCATTTCTTCCACCGGCACTTTTGGATCTATGCGATGGGCGTAATAGAGGTCAATGATATCTATGTCAAGTCGCTTAAGGCTGTCCTCCACGGCCTTCTTCAGGTATGCTGGTGAACCGTTGAAGCCACCGTAATTGTTTTCACCGGCTAACTCAAACCCGAACTTGGTCGCGATAAATATTTTATTCCGATTTGGCTTTAACACCCTGGAAATGAGTTTCTCATTCTCGCCGTTCCCGTACACATCCGCGGTATCCCAAAAAAATATATCCAACTCGAGCGCGCGCTTCAACGTGGCAATGCTTTCGTCGTCATTGAAATCACCATACGCGTGACTCATACCCATACAACCTAAGCCGATTGACGGTAACTTGACATTGGAGTTACCTAGTTTTCGGTATTTCATGTGTTAATAATTGTCTTTAGTTGTCACATGGAATCGCATGGTTAATTAACATCCTTTTGGATGAACGCAGTGCATGACGATTTCATGTGTTAATAATTGTTTTTAGTTGTCACATGGAATGGTCAGACCAAATTATCATCCGTTTGGGTGAACGGGGTGCACAACGACCTTGCGGGTCACCACACGCGGCGGGCAGTCGAGCCCGTGGCTATCAAAGGTCGATTCGAGCGCGCGGTGGTCGTCCCGCCGCTGTCGACCAGGGTGCCGTCGCAATCGAAGATCGCCAGCTTGCTCATCCTCTGGCGGGCGGCTTTCCGCTCGGTTTGCGCGGGGGTTTGCCGAGCGGCTTGCCCGTCCCCCGGCCCATTGGCTTGACCGGTGGCTTGCCAGTCGGCTTGCCGGCCTCCGACCGAGCGCCGCGACTGCGCCGCTCACCCTTGCGCTCGCGCCGCCGGGTCTTGGCCGCCGCCGCCACGCGCCGTGCCTTGACCTCGGGGTCGGTCTTGTAATCGAACGTGTCCATCGGCAGCGCGTCGCCCGCCAGCGGATCGAAGCCGAGCATCTTGAGGCTATCGGCGAAATGATCGGGAAGTTCGGCGCTGCCGTCGATCATCACCCCGTCGGGGCCTTCGATCCTGAGCC
>JANNPM010000395.1:0-6080 GCA_031400145.1 Chryseolinea sp.
CCGGATCCTACGTTGTTTTGAGTCTCTCTTAAACTTATGCGTCTTGGTTACAGTAGTCGTCTTGCCGGATGAACTGATCACAAACTTTGGAATGCTTCGGTTGAATCACAGCGTCACAAAGATCAATACAAATTGAAATGGCAACCTTATCCAGCGGGAAAGATCCGAATTCAATACAAATGCATCTCTAACGGGAGTCTCAAGCCGGCGAGCGTGCGCATAGCGGGTAAATATGATTCAATTAGCCTGACGGCTGGCTCTCCAAGTTTGCCATGCACCGGTAGACCACAGTGCCACAAAGATCAATACAAATTGAAATGGCAATCTTATCCAGCGGGAAAGATCCGAATTCAACCCAAAAGCATCTCTATGCTCTGTTAGCTGCGCAATGTTGCCGGGAAAGACCAAAACAAAGAACAGCGCTGCGATCCAGCCAACCTGAAACTTATGCTTCCTCAAGAATATTAACGCAAGCCCCAAAAGGATTTCAACAATGCCCGACAGCACCACGACGAGGTCGGCGCTTAGCGGAACCCATGGGGGTACCTGTGCCTGGAACTCAACCCGGCTCCACGTCAAATGGCCGATGCCCGCAATTAACAGAAAAAGCCCAAGGATGACGCGGGCAATGATTTGGGATTTCGTTGATTTAGTGTCCTCTGGCATAGCTTAAATGAATGAAGTTACGAGATATTTGAAGATTCACCTTATATGAGATCCCGCCTCGTGGCATAGGAATTAGCGGTTGATAACAGGAATTTTGCGCAATAGTTTGCTTAAAACTATAGTTAGCCTATTTTTGCACCTCCGGTTTCCGCATCGAAATGTCTTGGGAAACTCAAAAGCCTGCCTAGCTCAACCGCCAGAAGCTGACGGTAAAGTAGTAAAGGTTGGATTAATGCCTCCTTAGCTCAGCTGGTAGAGCAACTGACTTGTAATCAGTAGGTCGTTGGTTCGATTCCGACAGGGGGCTCTAATACCCTCAAATTGGCCCATTTTGGGCCTTTTTTCGTTTTAGGGGAGCAAAAGGGGAGCTTGACGCTCCTCTAAAGGATTTTGGTCAATGTATTTTAAGCACCCCCGTCCTTAATATGCAGCGGAGGCCCTGAAGACCTTTTTGACAAATCCAAAGGCATTAACAACAAATTCCCACTCCCCTGAATCCCATTTACCCGTCGTTCGCCTTTTGCTAAATACCCTTCCCTTCAGAGCTCGGAAGGAGCAGAAGAATTTTTAGGACACTGTTAACGTTGCAAAAGGTAAATATTAATTTACCTTTTTACTTGCTTAAGAGTATATATTTGTATACCTTTCTAAAGTAAGATTTGCTTTCTTACGAATTGAATTTTCAAACTTTCGCCCACACCAAAACAAATGGCAAAATGCAGTGAGATTTTAAGATTATTAATGAAAAACGGATGGTCAATTGAGCGACAAAAGGGTTCGCACATTATTTTAGTCCACACAACAAGAACAAATAAAATCGTCTTCCCAAATCACGGCTCCGCCGAAATAAAAACGGGCACGTTACAGCACATTTTAAAGGCTGCCGGTTTGGACAAAGGCAACAAAAGGAAAAAATAAACTGAAAATAAAATGGCAAAAATCAAGGTGAAAGTGGAAAAGACGAGTACCGGCTTTTCGGCATACGCGGAAAAGTATGCGGCATTCACTACGGGAAAATCGGTTCAGGACTTGAACGCTAACATGGTTGAGGCTTTAAACCTATTATTCGAGGCTGAAGAAAAGGATAGGGTTGTTACTCAAAGTGATCTTTCTTTTGAGATGGCGTTGCCGAGTGTATTTGAAGTGTACACGGTAATTAATATGAAAGCTCTGTCAAAACGAGTAGGTATGAATTATTCTTTGTTGTCTCAATATGCTACCGGTAAGAAAAAGCCTTCGCCAAAGCAGTCTGCAAAAATCATAGACAGCATCCATGAGATCGGCAGGGAGCTTGCCGAATTGAATCTTGTTTCTGCGTAAAAAAGAGCCACGGTAACCTGTATACCTGAACTTTTCCAGATCGCGCGTAGCAAACTCCGTTAACTCTTTCTTTGTGACATTGTAGTACGTTAAGGTTCTTTGCTCCCCTTCCGGATCACCTAATTCAACCTCTGTTTTGGTGTTGTCCCTATTAATCGACACCGCCCTAACCTTTACGCGTACCGATTGCTCGTCCTGATAAGTTAGATCGTGCTCGATAATGTCGTGGTTAAATTCAAACTTTGGGGCGGGACTTTGTTGTAGTTCCGGCCAATATGCCAATCCGGCGTATAGCGTACCGTTTCGAAACCACGAGTAAAACCCGTATGTTGCATTTAACGCCCGCCCCTGCTGCTTATTTTCGGACCGAAACGTTTTTCTTAACGATCCCTTTTTCAATTGGTACATTTCATCCTCACACCGAAACTCCAGGGGAGAGCCGGGCTTAATGTTGCTTATGATGTGTTGACGAATACTTGAACTGTCTTGGCGAAATGCATTGATACACTTTTCAAGTTCAGATTCGTGGATTACTAACGTCTGCCCTATACAAGCACCGTTTTAAATTCACTCTCCAGGACAACCGCTCCCGTTTTGATATGCTTAAGCCGGAGAAATGAACTTTTCTTTTGACGGCTTTCTGCTAATGAAAACTCACAGTCTAAGAGAGAACCTAATGCGCGACGGACGCTATCCTCGCTATGCCCTATGGCGGGCATAATATTTTTGTACTCGACCTGTGTTATTCTTTCTTTGCAATCTCTGCAACGGACTTGTTTAGTATCCACGCCCCAGCGGCGAGCTTTCCTTCATTAGTAAGTTCGCTGTTGATTCGCGCGAAGTCCGAATCTTTCAAGTCATCCGCCCTTTGCGCCGCCTTACGCGCCGCGATCTGAACCCTTCGCGCGTCATTCTTGGTCGCGTCGATCCGGTCTAAAATTTGCTCAAGGTTTAGCGGTCTAAAATCTTTCATAGCCCCGATCCGGTTTAATGCGTCCGCATTTGTTCTCGTATATTTCACGCGCTTACTGAATGTTGTTTGCAATGAATTCTACCCTCGTTTCGAACTGCTGGAGGTCCACATTCCAACTGATTAAACTATCAAGGGTATGAAACTTAGAATGCGTTGTAACGTCATGCTTCTTACAAAGGCATTATACAGGCTAACTATTTGTTGTATATCCTTTATGGCCTCTTTGTCGTTCCTGTAAAACGGCGAAAATAAGACGTAAACGCGTTATTAGATTGGATTCGAGGCTTTAGAGATCAGATGTTACGGCCCTATAGGCCTAATGCAGGAAAGCATAAGATACGTTACCTCATTTTCAATGCAAGTCATGAACGTCATTGCTTCGAACGATACAGGCCCAAAGTGTAAAAAATTAAGTCACGCCCGCATTGTTGGGAAGAAATAGGTGATGCATCTTCTGTGTGAAGTTTTGGGGGAACTTCCTTCCCGTTACTGGGGAAAATTTTTCGAGTAAGACCGGAATGTTTTTGAATTTGACTTGAAAAAGCCCGTTTATAGTGGCCCATCTTTAGCAATACCGATTAAAAAAAGTATAATGACCAAGCATACTAACGACCGTCAACGAAAACGCAATATGGTTGTTGCTTCAGAAAATAGTTTGAAAGCAGAAGCTTCTTCTCCTTCAGGACGAGAGCGAGTTTCAGCGCATGAACTTTTTTCACTATTTACTGCGGACATCATTAAGGAAAAAGTTGATTTCAGGCGGTGAGACAGTTAAACCATCGATTAATGTTTTACGTGATAGTTTACATGTGATGCACGATTAGCCCGTACCTTTCTTCTTCTATAACATCTTTCCATTGGCTTATTAACTCTTTATAGGCTTGGCCCACCGGCATGATTTTCCGATCGAGATCATAGAGTCCCAAATCGTTTATGTTTCCGTGATCATTTCGCAACGCAGAGTCCCAGTCTACCTGGTGAAGCAGGCTGTACCAAGTAAAGCCCACGATAGGTACTCCATCGTGTTTGAGGCGTTGGACATTTGCCCATTGTTTGAAGAGCCATTCTGAGCACGCCGGCATTCTGATATTGGTTTCTGTATGCATGATAGGTAACTTGTAGCGGCTGTAATACTGGTTTGTGATGACGTAATAGCCAAACACCTCCCCCGCCGCCTGGGTCATCCCGTCAGGATGCACGAGGTGTTCGTTTGTCACGTAGTAATCATTCCCCATGATACATTTTGCTTTTACCTGGTTCTTGCCAAACCAATTGTATTCCTGTTTGGTCATTCCGTTACTCAAAAGATATTCGTACATCGTTACGTTCAATGGATAACCATAAGTTAAATCCAATGACAAAAATCGTTTCTGATTTAAGAAGCGGGATCGCGGCAATGCTTCCGGGCTAGTGGGGTGAAAATACTCGGTCGTTTCACTTTGTATGAAGGTGGCATTTGGTTGCACTTTTAAAATCGCATGCATAGCCATAACGTTTGCCTTGCAAAGATTTTTTAATGCCCGTATAAAAGCTGTGTCCGATTGAAGGCACTCGTTCCACCACCCATACTGCGCAGAAAACATTGCCGCAATAAAGAGCTCATTAATGGGTGTATATAATTCCAAATATGGAAACCGCTTCGCGAAAGCTTCAGCATACTCAGCAAAATAAATTGGAAATTCTTCATTTTGAAAATTCCCCATCCAGTCAGGGATTCCAAAATGACAAAGGTCAACGATGGGAATTATCTTCAATTTCCGCAGCTTCGCAAAGGTCACATCTGTAAACTCCCAATCAAACTGCCCAGGGCCAATATGAGTTTTATAGTAAGGTGGCCCGTATCTGAGAAATTCAATACCCATTTCCTTTACGAGCAGGAAATCAGTTTCCCACTTTTTATAGTGACCTGTCTTCTCCATCTCATCAACCCGTCTGGTCTGTCCATTGGTAAGCCGAATGGTGGGGTAGCTATTTTCAATGCCCGTGGCAAACATAAATTTCGGTCCTTGCACCATATTTATTATGCTTCATTTAGTGAGACGTAAAAGTGCAAGAAATTACGATAGAAGTGCGGGAAATTATTTCTACATAGAAGAAATAGCTACCACGTGGAATTTTTATGCAGTTGGTAACGAAGCCTAAATTTCTAAGGAAAGAAACGCATTCTGCAGAAAAAAATCAGATCTTCTGATTGGCATTATTCTTTCTGTCACAGACGTGTTACGAAAATTACAAGCTTATACTTATTATATAGACAACATTATTATATAGACAACAACAACCGTAAATAAATGACAACCATAAATAAAACCTTAAGAATATGAAAATGATTAACACAGCTATCTATGTGGTAGCCCTCGGAACATTGCTTTTCTTTAGTTCCCCAGTTTCTGCCCAGTCAGATCCTGATTCTCGAACGACTACAACCGAAACGTATGACGATGACGGGGAAGCGGATTACGGATGGGTCGGCCTTCTCGGACTTGTTGGACTTGCGGGTCTAATGAAACGAAATAAAGATGTACGCGATGGACATAACGTGGTGAATGCACCAAAGTATAATTCCTAACACATTTTATGATAATCTAAAAATTTTCAATCATGGCTGCAAAATCTGTCACATCATTGAAGAAACGCTGGATTCGGGAACGCAGCGGAATTGTTACATGAAATACTCGAGGAGGATAAAGTTGCAGATGAAATTATTAACAGAAGCAGCTGTCGGCGCCATATACATCCGGGCGGCCGAAGAATGAATTAATACGGGTTTAATTGTGATCTCATAAACTGTATGTATAAATAACCCTGCCCAACGGGTTGTTTGTTAAGCCGTTAAACAAAATACAACCTATGCATCTAGTATGTTTTTCTCATCTACGCTGGAATTTTGTTTATCAGCGACCGCAGCATTTAATGAGCCGGTTCGCCAGGAAATATGAGACCTATCTTATAGAGGAGTTCGTTATCACGAATGAGCCCGACTATAATACTCCCCAAAATTTGGACCACATGTTAAGTTAAAATTTTAAACTAACTATGTGTTACAAATATGAAAAAGAGTAGAAGAAAATTCAGTTCAGCCTTTAAGGCCCAGGTAGCCATTGAGGCTTTGAAGGAACGC
>JANNPM010000414.1:0-7092 GCA_031400145.1 Chryseolinea sp.
GGTTGCTCCCACATACACATTTAAGATCGACAGGCCAGCGTCCGCTATCATGTCCCTAGAAATAGATCCACTTATGCAACTTGCAGATGTAAATCGCAAGAACAACAAGGTCACATTGGATCCGGCAGCTCCCCACCCGCCTTTGACACGTTGAAGAGTGAGCCTCAAGCTACAAGCTTTAAGCCAGTGTGATGTTTATGCAGGCGCATGCATGGCAAACGGACTTTGCTTTCACAGCGAGGCTATTTAGCTTTATGGTTGTATGAATGCAGATCAGGCACGACAGGAAATCGAGAAGCTCACCAAAGCAATCGATCATCACAACGAACTTTACTACCAGCAAAGCAGGACTGAAATCACAGACCAGGAATTCGATTTCTTGCTGGCAAAATTGATTGCCATTGAGGAACAATTTCCGGAAATGAAGCATCCGCATTCCCCCACTCAACGTGTTGGTGGCACAGTAACGAAGGAATTCGCGACGGTCTACCATAAGTATCCAATGCTTTCGCTGGGCAATACCTATAGCCAGCAGGAGCTCGAAGAATTCGATGCGCGTGTAGCCAAGGGACTTGATGGCGACCCATATGAATATTTTTGTGAATTGAAATTCGATGGCGTATCCATCAGCCTGGTTTATGAGAACGGAATGCTTGTGCATGGCGTAACCCGTGGAGATGGTGTCCGTGGAGATGATGTAACCGCTAATGTGAGAACGATCCGAAGCATTCCATTGGTTGTAAAAGGACAGTCGCTGCCTGCGGCTTTTGAAGTGCGCGGCGAAGTCTTTATGCCGAAGAAGCTATTTAATCAACTCAATAAGGAACGCGAAGACGTAGGCGAAGAGCGGTACGCCAATGCGCGAAACACGGCGTCGGGTACACTCAAGATGCAGAACTCGGCGGAAGTAGCACGCCGCAGGCTGGATTGTTTTGTATACTCATTAAAGACCGAGGGCTCGACGGTAGGTACACATGGCGAAGGCATCAGGTTGCTTGAAGCCTGGAAATTCAACGTATCGCCTACCTACAGAAAGTGTAAGGATATCGGGTTTGTACTGGAGTACATCCGCAAATGGGAGAATTCGCGACGTGACTTGCCGTTAGACACTGATGGCGTGGTGATCAAGGTAAACAGTATAGCACACCAGAAGCAGCTTGGCTTTACGGCAAAGAGCCCAAGGTGGGCGATTGCGTACAAGTACAGGCCCGAGAGCATGAGCACACGTCTTAACGATGTCAGATATCAAGTGGGAAGGACAGGTGCTGTAACGCCAGTGGCGGTGCTGGAGCCCGTGTTCCTTGCAGGGACTACGGTAAAGCGTGCGTCACTCCACAACGCTAACGAAATCGCGCGGCTTGACCTCCATCTCGGTGATTTTGTATTTGTAGAAAAGGGTGGCGAGATCATTCCAAAAGTGACAAGCGTGGATATCACAAAGCGCCCGCCCAATGCGGAGCGCGTGGTCTACATCGATCGCTGCCCCGTATGTGGAACTAAGCTTGAACGGATTGACGGCGAGGCTGCCTTTTATTGCAAGAATATAACGGGTTGTGCGCCGCAGATTACCGGGCGCATCGAACATTTTATTCAGCGCAAGGCTATGGACATCGATTCACTTGGTGAAAAAACGATTGAGCAACTTCATAAGCTAGACCTGGTGCATAGCCCCGCGGACCTTTATGATTTAACGCTCGAGCATGCGCTTCAGCTGGAAGGGTTTAAAGAGAAGTCGGCCAAAAATCTAATTGACGGAATAACCAATTCCAAACTTACGCCCTTTGAAAATGTCCTGTTTGCCATTGGAATCCGTTATGTAGGCAAGACTGTTGCTGAAAAACTAGCGAGGTACTTCAAGAGCATCGATAAGATTGCTGCGGCCTCACGGGATGAACTGCTTGCGGCGCCAGAAGTAGGGACGAAAATTGCCGATAGTGTATTTGAATTTTTCCAAAGCGAGGAAAACCTCCGTGAGATAGCCAGATTGAAGAGATCCGGACTAAACCTGGTCACTTCTGCAAAAGAACCGGAAAAGGCCAGCGACGTGCTTGGCAACAAGTCATTTGTTATTTCTGGCACATTGGAGCGATATGAGCGCGATGAGTTGCAGAAAATAATAATCCGCAACGGCGGCCGGATTTTATCAGGTGTTTCAGCAAAATTAGACTACTTGCTGGCAGGTGATAACATGGGGCCCGCGAAGCGTGAAAAGGCGGAAAAACTCGGCGTGAAAATCATCTCTGAAAATGATTTTGAAAAACTTATCGACAGCTAATCCACTTGATATGGTGATGAAGCTTAAGTTGCTGAAGATCAGGACCGATATGTTGCTTAAAAAAAAGGCAGGGAGAGGTAATGTGCCCTATAAAACTTCCCGGCAGATTGGTGTCATCTTCACGGTAGAGGATAAATCCAAGCACGAGTCGGTGAAAGAGTTTCTCCGGAAATTTGAAGCTGACGGCAAGCAGGTAACGGTCATTGAGTATCTGCCGGCTGATAAGCAGAACTATGAGTTTAAATTTGATTTCTTTACCGACCGCGACCTGTCATTCTGGGGCAACATCACATCGAATGATGCATTAAAATTTGTAGATATCCCTTTCGATTACCTCTTTTACCTCGACACGGAACCGAATCCACTGATACTGCATTTGCTTGCGCGCTCAAAAGCAAAGTGCCGGGTAGGGAGGCAGTCGGATGATGGACATTGCTACTTTGAGTTTATGCTGGAATCCGATGCGAACACTAAGACCCTGCTGGAGATCATGCATCGATACGTTATTCAACTAAGATAATGTAAATGAAGAAAATTTACGGAACTGGCGTAGCCTTGGTAACGCCATTCGCGGAAAACCTGGAAGTAGATTTTAAAGGACTCAGGAGACTGCTTGCTCACACGGCAAAGGGTGTGGATTATTATGTGGTTATGGGGACGACTGGTGAGCCTGCCACCTGTCTTGAAGAAGAAAAGAAACTTGTACTCGAGTTCATAAAGTCCAACAATCGGCTGGAATTGCCCATAATTTATGGCATCGGAGGAAACAGCACAAGCGCTGCCGTTCAAGCAGTTAAGGCAGCCGATCTTTCAGGAGTAGATGCGATTCTGTCGGTAAGTCCATACTACAATAAACCCTCTCAGGAAGGGATCGCCCGACATTTCGAAGCGATCGCGGATGCGTCACCGGTTCCTGTAATTCTTTACAATGTTCCCGGAAGAACCGCGTCAAATATTCTGGCAGATACAACGCTGCGGCTTGCAGGTCACCGTAACATCATTGGCGTAAAGGAGGCTTCCGGAAATCTCGAGCAGTGCATGAAGATTATGAAGTATAAGCCAAAGGATTTCATGCTGCTGTCAGGCGACGATATGCTCACTTCTACGCTCTATGCAATGGGAGCTGTGGGTGTCATTTCTGTTCTGGCCAATGCGCTACCCATTATCTTCAGAAAGATAAAGGACTATTCGTTTGCAGGCCGTCCGGTGAGAGCAGCGCAGGAACTATTCAGACTGCTGGAAATTAACGGTACGATGTACGAGGAGGGTAATCCCGTTGGTGTAAAGCATTTGCTCTCCAGAATGGGTGTTTGCGAGTCATACGTGCGTTTGCCCCTGGTAAAGGCATCCCCACAACTCGAAGTGTCGATTGACAGAGCCTATCAAGGGCTAAAAGCCCGGTAAATAAAGAGGGGATAACCTTGCAGCTATCCCCATAATGATTTTTTCTAGTCTGGTGTGATATTGGCTAAGCTTTGTTCTTTATCTCCTGAACCTCTGCACGGATTACCTGGGCAAGATTCTTGAGGTCTTGCATACCCTTTCTTACGCGGGTACCCGCCGCACTGTTACCTTTATTATAAAACTTATCGGCATCTCCTTCGAGTGAAGCAATGAGATTCTTGAGCTCTTCAAACTTTTGCATTTTATTGGAATTTTAAGATTAGTAATTAAGTTTCGTATTGCCAAGTTAGTTAAAAAGCTGTAAAACAACCAAAAAGGCGGTTTTTTTTAAATTCCTTTGGTTACGGACACCAAAACTTCCTCCTTATAGAAACCGTTATCAAGCTTCTCTTTCAGTGCGGAGAACGCCGTTAGGGTTCGCTCGACATCTGTGAGGGTATGAACTGCAGTGGGGATTATCCTGAACATGATAACGTCCTTAGGAACAACCGGATATATCACTACCGAGCAGAAAATGTTAAAGTTCTCACGCAAGTCCATGGACATATTTGCAGCCTCCCCTACGCCCCCCTTAAAAAGCACTGGGGTAACGGGAGAGTTCGTGTTTCCGATATTAAAACCACGTTGCTTCAGACCTTCCTGCATAGCCCGCACGATATTCCAAAGATTCTCCTTAAGTTCTGGTTTCGTCTTCAACAGCTCCAGGCGCTTCAGCGCACCGACAACAAGCGGCATTGGAAGGCTCTTTGCATAGATTTGGGAGCGCACGCTATAGCGAAGGTACTTCAGGATGTGTGTGTCTCCCGCCACGAAAGCGCCGATACTCGCCATCGATTTGGCAAAAGTTGAAAAATACAGATCCACCTCATTCTCAACTGCTTGTTCTTCTGCCGTACCGGCGCCGGTCTTCCCCATTGTTCCGAATCCGTGTGCGTCATCTACAAATACCCTGAAATTGTATTTCTGCTTTAAAGCAACCACACCACGGAGGTCTCCTTGCTTTCCAGACATACCAAATACGCCTTCCGTAATAACCAGGATGCCGCCGCCCGTCTCTTCAGCCAGCTTCGTGGCCCGCTGAAGTTGTTTCTCCAGACTTTCCATGTCGTTGTGGTTATACACAAACCGCTTTCCGATGTGAAGTCGTACGCCGTCGATGATACAGGCGTGAGACTCAGCGTCATAAACGATGACATCCTTACGATCGACCAAGGCATCGATAATGGAAACCACGCCCTGGTATCCAAAGTTGAGCAACATCACGTCTTGCTTCTTGACGAAGGCTGCAAGCTGCTTTTCCAGTTCAAGATGGTTTGTCGAGTTACCCGACATCATTCTGGCGCCCATAGGCAGACCCATGCCGTACTGTGCGGCGGAATCCGCATCAGCCTTTCTGACTTCGGGATGATTGGCAAGGCCGAGGTAGTTGTTCAGGCTCCAGTTTAGGACTTCGCGTCCATTAAATCTCATATGGGGCCCAATATCCCCTTCCAGTTTAGGAAAAAAGAAATAGTCATCCGGAAGGTGTGAATACTTGGCCAGTGGTCCGGCCTCCATCTTTAGCTTTGCGAACAAGTCTACCATTGATATACGTTGTTTAAATTGTGCCAAAAATAAGTAAAAAAACGGGTTTTCCGGTGTGTCCCGTAGTTTTGCGCGTTATCAAATAATGCTTACCATTGTTGCGTAAGCCTATTGCATGGCAAAAATCCGAAAAATACTGATCGCTAACCGGGGTGAAATTGCCTTGCGTATCATGCGCACCGCGCGGGAAATGGGCATCAAGACTGTTGCCGTGTATAGCGATGCAGACCGGAAAGCCTTGCACGTCCGTTATGCCGACGAAGCCGTACACATCGGTGCCTCACCTTCTGCAGAGTCGTACCTGCGAATGGATAAGGTCATCAAAGCAGCGAAGAATTCCGGAGCCGACGCCATCCATCCGGGATATGGATTCCTTTCTGAAAATGAGGAGTTCGCACAACTTGCCAAGGAAGCAGGAATCATCTTTATTGGGCCTCCCCCGGCAGCCATTGCGTTAATGGGGAATAAGCTTGCCGCCAAAGCCGCTGTCGCAATGTTCAACGTGCCGCTCGTTCCTGGAACTGCACACGCGATTGACAAGGCTGAAGAAGCCAAGGAGATCGCCCGGTCCATTGGTTATCCGGTGCTGATCAAGGCGAGCGCAGGGGGTGGCGGAAAGGGAATGCGTATTGTAGAAAAGGAAGCGGACATGGCCGAGCAAATGGAACGCGCGACGAGCGAGGCGAAGTCCGCCTTTGGCGATGGCCAAGTATTTCTGGAGAAGTACATAACAAAGCCCAGGCATATCGAATTCCAGGTATTGGGCGATCAGCACGGTAATGTGGTTCATCTTTTTGAGCGCGAATGTTCGATACAGCGGCGCCACCAAAAAGTTGTAGAGGAAGCGCCGTCGGCGATCTTGACACCAGCGCAGCGGCGAACGATGGGTGAAGCAGCTGTAAACGTTGCCCGCTCGTGTGGATATTTCAATGCTGGCACGGTTGAATTCATTCTGGACGACAAGCTGAATTTTTACTTTTTGGAGATGAACACGCGGCTCCAGGTCGAGCATCCCGTAACCGAGCAGATTACCGGGCTCGATCTTGTGATGCTTCAGATAAAGATTGCTGAAGGCGAGTCGCTGCCGTTCGTGCAAGAGGATTTGAAGATCATAGGTCATGCCTTGGAGGTCAGGGTGTATGCCGAGGATCCGGCAAATGATTTCTTGCCTGACATAGGGACGTTGACGACTTACTCCCGGCCCCAGGGACCAGGCATCCGCGTTGACGATGGTGTTGAACAAGGGATGGACATTCCCTACTACTACGATCCTCTGCTCGCGAAGCTGATATGTTACGCCGGCGATCGCAAGGCGGCAATTGAAAAAATGATAAGGGCGATCGATGAGTATCAGGTAACTGGTCTGCAGACAACATTAGGATTTTGCAAGTTTGTGATGCAGCATGATGCCTTTCGATCAGGCGAGTTCGATACAAAGTTTGTGGAGCGTTATTTCAAACCTGAGGCGATCGTGCAACAAGCCTCTGAACGAGACACCAGTATTGTTGCCGCCTTAGCAGCGTGGATGCAAGACAACCCGAAGCCAACGGTGCGAGTAGATGCTCCGGCATCTCCGTCTGTGAGCAAGTGGAAGAAAGCAAGGCTATAGGATTCTCGGTTCTTTCTTCATTTTTCTGCAATTCTAAGTTTAGTTAACGGTGATTATGTAAGGCCTTCATGGACCTGCTGCCTTTGGTATATCGGGAAGGATCTTGAATTACTCGTCTTCATAATACAGTAATAACTCCTCCCCCTCCGCGATATCTCTGACAGCCTCAAAATACTCCCCCTCATTAATGGAAACAACGTTCGGATCATCTCCATGATTC
>JANNPM010000503.1:0-13633 GCA_031400145.1 Chryseolinea sp.
AATCCGACAATGACTCTCCTCTTGGCATCCTCGCGTTGAATTTGATTGGGACCGACCTTAAACGCGACCTCCGCTAACTGCTTCAATGGAATCTGTTCCCCTTTGGGAGATGTTATGAAGAGGTTCCTCACGTCTTCAATACTTTGCCGATTTTGCGACGCTAACCTCAACGTAAGATCATATCGACGTTCTCCTTCATAAACGATTCCCGCAGCTTGTCCGGCAAAGGCGGTATTGAGTACCTGGTTGATGGTCTCTATCGCCAACCCATACTTGGCAACCTCATCGCGATTGATCGTTACCACGATTTGAGGGAGCCCGGTAACCTCCTCCACATATAGGTCACGGGCGCCGTTGATCGTGCCAACAACTTTTCCGACCCGCCGGGACAGATCAGCAAGAGCATTTAAGTCTTCGCCAAAAATTTTAATAGCAATATCCTGACGCACGCCTGTCATCAGTTCATTAAATCTCATTTGAATGGGCTGTTGAAAACCAAATGTCACGCCAGGCACGTCTTCAAGTGCTTCACGCATCTTTTCGATGAGTTCTTCACGCCCGTTCGCTTTTGTCCATTCGCGCTTCTCCTTTAAGATGATCATCAGATCACATGCGTCAATTGGCATCGGATCGGTTGGGATTTCGGACGACCCGACCTTCGCTACAACCTCGCGGACCTCATCGGGAAATTCACGAAGGAGGACCTCCGCGCCCTGAGTAGCAGCTTCTATCGTATAAGATAAACTACTCCCTGTGAGAACCCGCGTTTCAACGGCAAAGTCGCCTTCCTCAAGCGTTGGTAGAAATTCTCCGCCCATGTTAAAGAACGCGACCAAACTGAGTACAAATAGAATTAACGAGGATAGTATAACGATTAGGCGATGATGAATAGCACCTTTGATAATGGGCGTATAGGCGCGGTGAAAGAAGTCCATCATCCTGTCGGACAAATTTCGTTTATGCTCCATGTTCTTATTTAAGCATAGCGCCGACATCATGGGTACGTACGTGAGTGACAGCACAAATGCACCAAGTATTGCAAAAGCCACGGTTTGCGCCATCGGCTTGAACATCTTTCCTTCTACGCCCACAAGTGCGAGAATGGGCAGGTATACAATCAGAATGATGATCTCTCCAAAGGCTGCGGATGTCCTTATTATAGAAGCCGATTCATAAACTTCCAGGTCCATTTCTTGCTGACTCATCCTGCCTGCTTTGCGCAGGCCAAGGTGATGCATGGTGGCTTCAACAATTATCACAGCGCCATCGATGATGATCCCGAAATCAAGTGCACCCAAACTCATCAGGTTTCCGGAAACGCCAAATACCTGCATCAACGAAACGGCAAAAAGCATGGCGAGGGGAATGACCGATGCAACGACCAAACCTGCTCGTAGATTGCCGAGAAACAATACTAACACGGCCACTACAATGAGTGCACCTTCGATCAGGTTTTTTTCAACCGTGCCGATGGCGCGGCTGACGAGTTTGCTACGGTCCAAAAAAGCGCCGATCTCAACACCTTCGGGAAGTGTCTTTTCTATTTGCCTGATCCGTTCTTTTACACGGTTTACCACAGCACTGGAATTTTCACCTTTGAGCATCAGCACGATTGCGCCCACGACCTCGCCGTCGGTATTGTAAGTCATCGCGCCGAAACGGTTGGCATGGCCAAAACCCACCTCGCCGATATCCCGAATGAGCACGGGAATTCCAGAGCTGGTATTTTTCACGACGATCTTGCCAATATCATCGATGGTTGATATCAAGCCCTCGCTGCGTATAAACCAGGAGTTGGGCTTCTTATCAATATATGCGCCACCGGTATTCTGATTATTTTTCTGAAGCGCCGTGAAGACTTCCCCGATGCTAAGGTTCTGGCTTCGCAGCTTGTCTGGATCAAGAGCGATTTCGTATTGTTTTAAATAACCTCCAAAACTGGATACGTCTGCTACACCCGTTGTTCCAAGAAGCTGACGCCTTACAATCCAGTCCTGGATACTCCGTAGTTCCATTGGGCCGAATTTTTCTTCATAGCCTTTCTTTGGTCTTAAGATGTACTGGTAGATCTCTCCAAGCCCGGTCGTCAGCGGTGCGAGTTCCGGTGTGCCTGCACCTGGAGATATCTGTTCCGCGGCGAGGTTAAGCCGCTCGCTTACCTGTTGCCGTGCCCAGTAAACGTCTATGTTGTCGTGAAAAACTATCGTAACTACTGAAAGGCCGAATCGCGAGAAGCTGCGTATCTCCTCTATATTCGGGATGGTCGCCATTGTTTGTTCAACAGGAAATGTCACCAGCCGCTCTATGTCTAAAGCGGACTGCGAAGGCGCTACCGTGATAATCTGTACTTGATTGTTGGTGATATCCGGCACCGCGTCAATGGGAAGGTGTGTTAACGAATAGCTACCCCAGCCGATCAGACCGATTGTGAATAAGCCAATGATCAGCTTATTATTTATGGAGTAACGAATGATCTTGTCTAACATGGTTAACTATTGATGGACGAATGGCGGCCCGCGATAGCTGTGACAACAAGAGCTTCAGGCCGTAAAGCTTCAAGCCCACGTGTGCTTCTGCATCGTTCGGCGCTCATCAAAAGCGGCGCATCAAGAATCTGAAAGTGTGTCAAAGCTAAGGATTTAGCTAACTAACACATGCGGGATTTTGGTTCGATTTCTAATTGCACGGCAAACGTCTCTAGTGTTTCTGCGAATTCAATAAATAGCTTACAATCCGGTCAGACGCACGCTCACAAAAGTCCAGGCCTGAATAATCAGGATTAAAACCACTGATAAATGGAACAGCCATCACATAAATTCGCTCTGTAACCCCTCCCGAGTTGTTGACCACTTGAAAGTGATCATTAATGGCAATTCCAGGCAACTTCAGGTAAAAATTATTTTTATCATCCTGTTCAACTTTGCCCTCATTTGCTGTTTTAAACTTGCGCCCGGCAGCAGGAGAGCGAAATTTGATCCGGGCACTGGTGATGGTCTGACTTTCGATTAAACTATGAAAAGGAAAATCTTCAAAATGGAAATGATTTTGCCCTACACAATCGATATACGTTTTGTAGTATACCTCGCGCGCGTCCGGTTCATCGGTAAAATAAGTGGCGCCACCCGCGGTCTCTGGCACTACCCTGCTACTTTCGCCTACCGCCTTGAGAGATAGCACACCGGCGTCATGCAGCGCCATCAATTCCCGCCCTGAACTTTGGGGAACGAAGGCAATAATCACCGATATCAACGGCATTAGTACTTGCTGCAGCCGGAGCATGTCTTCTGCCGACAGATATTTGGCCGGATAGTTTAGTATAAAGCTTAGTTCGGCAAGTGACTCCTTCCAGTGTATCGATTGCTTCAGCCGGATGGATTTTTCAGCTTCTTTGTATTCGGCGTTAAACAATGAAAAGGGTTCAATGCGCTCGCGTCGCTTCATCATGGACTCAGTAAATTCCTCCAAGGACATGTGTTTTACCGTTTTGTAGAACTCCGGAGCGGTTTCCTGGAATGGAAGCTTGAACTTTTTTTCGAAGACATAATCCAGTGATAGAAATCCCTCATTAGCTGCTCTGTTCTCTGCGATCTCAGTTTCTGTAAGAAGCGTCCGTTGCGAGGGGCTGGCGTCCTCTAAATGGATACGAAAGGAAGGAAGGAGGCCGTTGCGCGAATGCATTACAATTTTGAATTCCTCGCTCGCTGCTGAAAGGCGATAATGGATTTTTCCATTATCGGTGGAAAATTCACCGTTACTCCGCGCAATAGTCTTGATGGCGTCTATGGCACTGAGCGAGGCTCCGCGTATAGCCACAGGGTGATTAAGTTTTAACTTCAGTTTTGCCGGCGGGTAAGGAGAATCAAAATATCCGGGGATGTGGCCTTCCTGTTTCGCCGGCCAGCTGTGACCGGTGCAAATGATCACATGGTCAAATGCAAAGGTTTCGTTATCAGCGGTAATTACTCTCGTTTCGTTTTGTGCGGGAACATCCACAACATCGGTCACTTCGCTGTTGTAGTGCGTGATCACTTCCACGCCCCGGTTCTTGGCTGAGTCACGAAGGTATTTAAACTGGTGCGCGAGATATTTTCCGAAAAGCAGCCGCGGCAATACTTTGAATTTATGGAAATCGTCGGGATTAACGCCGTATTGCTCAACACTTTCCCGCGGTTCATGCTTGATCCATTCCCTAATATCAGTGATCAGTTCAGGAATCTCATGGTCTGACACATTTGTGACGTGCTCCTTGTTTGCACCGGCGCGACTATACGGCATACCCGGACCGATTTCGCCTGTCTTTTCGAATATATGGATTATCCAATTGATTGAATTCGACTTGAGGAATCGCTTAAGTACGAACAGTCCGCTTGGACCGCCGCCGACGATGGCGACTTTTTTTTTCTTCGGCTCAGAATCGCTCATAGATGTAAAAATATAAAAGGTGACCATGCCACGGCCACCTTTTAGATCAATATGTTGTTTATCAAGCCAGATCGAAGCGATCAAGATTCATAACTTTGGTCCAGGCCGTGATAAAATCTTGTACGAACTTTTCCTGCGCATCTGCGCAGGCATATACTTCAGCAACCGCACGCAGCTCTGAGTTAGACCCCAGGATGAGATCAACACGGGTGCCTGTCCAGATAATGCTGCCTGTCTTGCGATCACGACCTTCAAACACGTTTTTCGATTGTGACGACGCGCTCCAGGTTATTGCAAAATCGAGCAGGTTGACGAAGTAGTCATTGGTCAGCGCCTCTGGTCGCTTGGTGAATACGCCGTGTTGTGACTGATCAAAATTGGTATTGAGCACGCGCATGCCGCCGATGAGCACCGTTAACTCGGGTGCAGTAAGCGTCAACAGTTGTGCCTTATCAATTAATATTTCTTCAGCTGCCGCCGTATGATGTGACTTCAGATAATTGCGGAAGCCGTCACCTGAAGGCTCCATTACTTCAAATGATTCCACGTCGGTTTGTTCTTGTGAAGCATCAACTCGTCCTGGCGTAAAAGGAATCTTCACCTCATGGCCACCATGCCTTGCCGCCTGCTCGACACCCGCGCATCCCGCAAGTACAATCAAGTCGGCCAGTGAGACATTCTTACCACCGGTGGCATTAAATTCATTTCGAATACCCTCAAGCGTTTGTATGACGGTCGCCAACTGCGCAGGATTGTTGACCTCCCAGTCTTTCTGCGGAGCAAGGCGAATGCGCGCGCCATTGGCGCCACCACGCTTGTCAGAGCCACGAAACGTAGAGGCTGAAGCCCACGCGGTAGATACCAGTTGAGACACAGAGAGTCCTGAGGAAAGTATTTTAGCTTTTAGTGTAGCGACATCGTTGTCATCAATGAGCTCACCTGTCCTTGCAGGAAGAGGATCTTGCCAGATCAGTTCTTCAGCCGGCACTTCTGGTCCGAGATAGCGTGCGCGCGGGCCCATGTCTCGGTGCGTAAGCTTATACCACGCACGCGCGAAGGCGTCGGCGAACGCATCAGGGTTCTCGAAGAAGCGTCTTGATATTTTTTCGTAGACCGGATCGACGCGGAGCGCAAGGTCGGTAGTAAGCATCGTCGGTGCGTGCCTGATCGCCGGGTCGTGCGCATCCGGTACGGAATCAGCGCCTGCGCCGCCTTTTGGTTTCCACTGATTCGCGCCGCCAGGACTTTTTCTTAGTTCCCATTCGAATCCAAACAGGTTTTCAAAAAAGTTATTGCTCCACTGCGTGGGTGTTGTAGTCCATGCTCCTTCAAGACCACTGGTGATCGTATGGACGCCATTTCCACTACCAAACGTATTTTTCCAACCCATGCTTTGCTCTTCTATGGTCGCACCAGCCGGTTCCGCCGCAACGTACTTACCCGGATCAGCTGCGCCGTGTGTTTTACCAAAAGAGTGTCCTCCCGCAATAAGCGCCACGGTTTCTTCGTCATTCATGGCCATCCGACCAAAGGTTTCGCGAATGTCACGTGCGGCGCCGACAGGGTCAGGGCTCCCGTTCGGGCCTTCCGGGTTCACATATATAAGGCCCATTTGAACGGCGCCGAGGGGATTTTCAAGTTCACGGTCGGCCGTGTAGCGCTCGTCTCCCAGCCATTTTGTTTCCGATCCCCAATACACATCTTCCTGTGGCTCCCAGGTGTCTACACGACCGCCTGCAAAGCCGAATGTTTTGAAGCCCATAGATTCCAGGGCACAGTTGCCTGCCAGGATGATCAGGTCTGCCCACGAAATTTTCTTGCCGTACTTCTGCTTGATCGGCCAGAGGAGCAAACGTGCTTTGTCGAGGTTGGCATTGTCAGGCCAGCTGTTGAGGGGAGCGAAGCGCTGCTGTCCGGCGCCCGCGCCGCCTCGGCCGTCGCCGACACGATAGGTGCCCGCACTGTGCCACGCCATCCGGATGAAGAAGGGACCGTAATGACCATAGTCAGCGGGCCACCACTCTTGTGAAGTGGTCATCAGTTCGAAGATGTCTTTCTTCACGGCACGCAGGTCGAGTGTCTTGAATTCCTTGGCGTAGTCGAAGGTTTGGTCCATCGGGTTTGACAAAGAAGAATGTTGTCTGAGGATGTTCAATTTTAATTGTTTTGGCCACCAGTCGCGGTTGCGCGTTCCACCGCCCGCGCTTTGCTTGAGCGCGCCCCCGTGAAACGGACATTTGACTTCACTGTCATTAACATTTAAGGATTTTTGACCTGTAGCGGTGTTGTTTTCCATAGCTTTATAATTGAGTTTTGAAATCGGAAATCAATGTTACGACTGCCGGCGCTATCAATCAAATTGATGGTTTTTATGGTCTGATAGGTTCTATCTATGAGTGTGTTTCAGGTAGGCGAAATGGGTCAGAATTTACAGTTGTAACCCAATCTCACGACCTGGGTCTCATAGTAGTCAGTACCGACCAAACGAAAATCATCTCCGATAGTTTCTCTTTTCAGACGCAATGTATTTGCCAAATCAGTAGCATTTAGAAATAATTCCCCTTTGCCTGACTGTATTGACTTTTTGATTCCGAGGTCGATATAAAATCTTGAATAATTTCTGCCCTGTGGATTGACATCGGGCGCCTGGTAAACACTGGTGACTTGTACATCAGTATTGCTGGCCAAATGAAACATTGCGTTCAATTTAATATTGCCAGAGATCAATTCTTGCTCGCTGGCAGAGAACACATTTTCCTGCGGGTAAAGGTTTAGGACTGTGAAGGCGGCAATAGTATTCTGATATCCGTTAACGCTTAGATTGAACGTTCCCCATTTTTCCATGTCCTTTGAGCCAATGATCTCGACGCCGGTGCTCTGACTGTTGCCAGCATTTTGAAAAATATTATAGATAAGGTTACTTCCGGGCACCGTACTGGCGATACGCGTAATAGTTGCTTCTGAACGTTTATGGTATAACGCTGCGTAAAGATATCCACTGTTCCAACTTGTCTTCCAGCCAGCTTCTAACGAATGGGTGAACATCGGTCTCAGGCCAGGATTTCCGACTTTGATGATCTCGGCGTCGTCATATTTTGGAAAAATGCGTATGTCGACCTCGTTGGGTCTGTCCACTCTGCGGGTATAAAACAATGAAAAGGTACTGTTGACATTTGCGTTGTAAGCCATTCGCAAATTGGGAAAGGGTTGCGTATAGTGATAACCATCGCTTTCATAGGTATTGTGGTCGGGGTTCACCTTATAGTTAATCCTTACGTATTCGACACGTAAGCCAGCCTCGACTTCAAGGCGATCATTTTCGAAGACGTAATTGCCGTAAAGTGCCGGTATGAGTTCTTCGTACGTAGCCCATCCCCCGGCACCGACATCCAGGGAGGAGTTTAGGCCAGGCTTGAAATGCATATTTGTGGGTATGTATCGATTCCTGAATTTTATACCAGTTTCAAATTTTCCATATCGCAGCGGTTGTACGTAGTCGATATTGAAGTCACTAACGTGCTCGTCACTGATCAATTTAAAAGAATCCAGCCCAACGTAAGTAGGCAGGGTATTTGTGAAATAGTATTTTTCGTCTTCGCGGTGGAATGTGTAGTTCACACCTACATTTAAAAGACGTCCTGGCTGATCAAATCTATGCTGCCAGGTGGTTAATTCGGTTACAGTCGTCTTTAGTTCATCTTCAAGAAACTGCCACAAACGCAGCCGTTCAGACAAGTCCCCATTAAAGAATGGTTGATCGCCACGATCAAGGATCTTTTCGCTGCTGAAAAGACCAGAAACGGTGATGGTATTTTTGTTATTCAGGTGATAATCAAAGCCGGCTTTTGTGGTAACGATATTGGTAGTTCTGTTTCTCTTGACTTGCTGTCTGACTGTGTCTCCATTGTCATAGTAACGGTCCACGAACTCATTTTTATTGAGTGTGCGCGTGTAAAGATTGTCAGCCTGCAGGAACAGGTTCCACTTTTTCTTACGGTAGTTGAGTGACAGTGACGGGTTGATCTTTGGAGTATTTTGATATTGCGGGCGGATACCTGCATAGTTGCTTCGTTTTATCCACAGCGCTCCCAATCCAACCATCAATCCGAACTTCCCGTTGAACCCTTCCTTTACTTCTTTTTTGTAAATGATGTTGATGACGCCAGCGTTTCCATTCGCATCATATTTTGATGAAGGGTTGTTGATAACTTCAATCCTTTCTATCGACGAAGCCGGAATGTTGTCAAGCCCGGTCTGATTTCCGAAACCGGTGAGCGCCGTTTGTTTTCCGTCCACGAGCACCATCACCTTGTCGCTGCCTCTGAGTAACACCTTACCCTCCTGATTCATGGTGACACCCGGAAGGTTTTGCATAACCTGCAGCAACGAACCACCACGCTGATTGATGCTTTCGGTTACACTGAATGTCCTTTTACTCATTGTTTCCGACACAACGTCTTGCTCTCCTTCTACGATCACCTCGTTTAAGGTGGTGATCGCTTCCTCGATATCAAGGGAACCCAAGTCAATAAATTCGCTTAGTTTGCCAATCTGTACTTCCTGGCTGCTATTGTTATATCCGACGTAGGATGTTTGGAGATAGTACTTTCCCGGCATAACGTGGTTGAGTATATATCTACCTTCTTCATCCGTCACTGTGCCGGAGACAAATGCGGAATCGGCGCCGGACTTAAGCTGGATATTAACGTAAGGGAGCGGCACCGCGCTGGCTTTATCCTTAACAATGCCTGACAGCGTCACGTTGACTTGACAAAACGCTGAAGTCGAAAGCATAAAAATCACAAACAGCAATATAATGCCCTTCATTCCTTCAAGTGAAAGATTCAATTCTGTCGAAGATCTGAATAATGAAACCGTCCTTCACTTCGGGAAGCTCGGTTACCCGGCAGAGCTCAAAACGCCACGGTAAAACATGAGCCTGCTCATCATGAAAACTCAGCTTATGGCCGGCAAAGATCAATAAAAATAGTATTTCCTATATTTGCATGGAGTAGAATCTCTGCAGATCTTTTAAGATTATTATGGAGAGTTCTTGGTGCGTGCTTATAGGTCATGAAGGAGTTGCTGACAATCTTGGTGCCGGTATACAATGAAAAGGACTGCCTCGGACAGACGGCAATAGCCCTAACGGAATTTTTGAACGAAGCCAGCATTTTGGCCAGGGTTTTGTTTATAAACGACGGCTCAACTGACGGAAGCGCGGCGGTAGTTGAGGCGCTTTGTGAGGCAGATAACCGTTTTGGATTTATTTCATTCACTGAGAATAAGGGATTAAGCACGGCATTAAAGGCAGGAATTGATCACTGCGTTACGGCCTTTGTTGGCTATATTGATGCCGACCTTCAAACTCATCCAGCCGACTTTCCAAAACTTATTGAATTCATGAACGAATATGATCTCGTTATGGGTTACCGTACGAATCGTAAGGACACGTTCATCAAGAAGGCTTCTTCCACCATTGCAAATTCGTTCAGGCAATGGCTACTGGAGGACGACATCATTGATACAGGCTGCCCACTAAAGATCATGCGAACGGACTTAGCCAAACAGATGCCGTTCTTCCGTGGTATGCACCGGTTCATACCAAATATGGTCACGCTTTTAGGAGGCAGCATAAAGCAAGTACCGGTGCAGCATTATCCCCGCTACGCAGGGCAGGCAAAGTACAACCTCATGAACAGGATGACTGGGCCGTTCATCGACTCGATTGCCTTCCGGTGGATGCAAAGGAATAAGATTCGATATACAATAAATAAAAAATCCAGGTGCTGACTGTTCTATCGAAAGACCTAACGTTTAAATGGATAGAAGATAACCCTGTTAAGACCATCCTGCTCACAGGCGTAATGATTTTTATGAACCTCCATGTGATCCAGGTGGGGATTATGGAAGCCAGATTTTTTATTACCGCAAGGGAAATGACCTCCATGGGTCACTGGTTATTGACTACCATGAATGATATTCCAAGGTATGAAAAACCCCCATTGCCCACCTGGCTCGCCGCATTGTCAGGAATGTTGTTTGGAATGGAAAACGTTTATTTCCTGCGTATCCCCGCCGCACTCATGGCGATTGGCCTTTCGTTAGTGATGTACTTCTTCTCCTTACGGTTAACGGCAGACAAAAAACTGAGCTTAGTAAACGCGCTTATCCTGTTAACCTCGTTCTACATTATTGTCATAATATTTGAAGCCCCTGTTGACATCTTTGCGCACGGGTTCATGCTGGCAGGCATTTATTTTTTCTTCCTGTTCTTCACCGAAAATAATAACCTGTGGCGGAACGCATTGGTGGCAGCGCTTTTCACGGGATTCTCAATACTCAGCAAAGGACCTATCGCACTATATGCGCTCTTTTTGCCTTTCTTGATTTCATATGGAGTAGTGTTCCGGTTTTCAGGCGTCAGAGAGAAATTGATCCCGTTAATTAGTTTTAGTATTGCCAGTCTTCTGATTGGTGGATGGTGGTTCGTGTATGTTCGCATGGCTGACCCAAAATCTCTGGCGGTTATTTTAACGAAAGAAACTTCCAACTGGGGCACCTATAACGTAAAGCCATTTTATTATTACTGGAGTTTCTTCATTCAAACCGGTGTGTGGACAATACCTGCATTTGTAAGCTTATTGTTTCCCTACTTGAAGGACAAGGTAAGCAATAGACAAGCGTATTACTTCTCCCTTTTGTGGACCGTCCTTTCTGTAGCGCTGCTTTCATTTATTCCTGAGAAAAAAACACGTTACCTCGTACCAGTATTGATTCCGCTGGCAATAAATACCGGCTTCTATATTCATTACGCGATGCATAATTTCAGTCACATGCGACATTGGCTGGAAAAACTTCCCATATATTTTACTTTTGGGCTAATAGCGCTGTTAGGCGTTACAGTTCCGGCGGTCGCGTACGTTGTTTTTGAAGATCAGTTGAAAGGAGTTTGGTCATATTTTTTCTTTACGGCATCAGCGCTATTAGTACTTTCAGGGTCGATTTTCATAGCGCTCAAAAATAAGAAACTTGAAACGGTCTTTTTACTTACGATTTGCTTTATCGTGGTAATTATGGTTACAGGACTTCCGATTTCTCGATACATCCATGTGAATTCTGAATTCAATAACATCAACAGGTTGTCCGCGGTAGAAAATAAAATAAACGTTTACGGTTTTGCGGAACTGCCACCTGAGATAATCTGGCATTACGGAAAACCAATTCCAGTCATCGATATCTCAGGGCATGATTTACCAAATGAAAAGCTTTATAGCGTATTAGTGAATCCGGTCCACGAGGAAGATTTCATGCAAATTATGGGCACAGTTGGCACCATCGAATTCATTGAAACCTTTAACCTGAATTACTTTGCCCGTTCTGCGAAGAAATCCGGCCGAAACCGACTGGTGTATAAGCATTACTTGGTAAAATCACGGCCGCGACCGATCAGATAATGTCGGGGTGAATGCTAAAGATCTAAATCAAGATCAATCTCATTCTTTCCTTTTGAGATTGTGGATTTCACGGTCAATATCGTATAAAGCGTCTTTCGCGTTCATGAGATCAAATATCTCGATGCAACGGCGTGCCTGTTGCTCTTCCTCATACTGTTCATCGAGATACCACTGCAGGAACCGCGCAGTTTGATAATCGCGAACCTTCTGACAATGTTCTGTCATCCTGTTGAAGTTCTCAGTGATTTGTATCTCCTGATCAAGCGCCTTTACGAGAACCGAGCGAAGGTCTTCAAAGCCGCGTTCTATATCAGTCACCGCCGGAGATACCGCCAATGCACCAGCATGGGCAATGTAATTGAAGATCTTCATCATGTGCTCCCGTTCTTCGGCAGACTGCTCTCTGAAAAATTCCCCGCATCCGCGAAGCCCTTGCGCATAGCACCACGCCGACATGGAAAGGTACGAAGCTGACGATTGTGCTTCTGCACCCATTTGTTTATTGAGAATATCCAGAACGCTATCCTGAATAGGAGTTTTCTGTCGAAGTACTGAAGTTCTTTCCATTTATTTTTTTAAGTTCTTATACAAAGGTATGACGGAAGAACAGAATCATCCAAGAAATGGTGCGGAATGGACTAGTTTAGAACGAGTCTATCCTAGAAGTTGTTGTGATCCCCTGCCGCATCAACATATCCTGCAATTTGAGTTCGAACATCCGTTGACCGTACAGCGAGCGGAGTCTGGTAAAATCGGAAAGCAATAGCGTAACCGATTTGCCGCAGCCCGAAAGGGGAACACGAACCCGATCAAATTCGCTTGCCAGGTTAGTCATATATTCATCCATGTTCTTCCCCTGCATGGAGCAAAAAGTGAGCATAAACTCACAGGTTGTCTGTCTGAATGTTTGCTCGCCGACAACAAGTTCGAATCTGCCTCCGGATCGGGAGAGCGAAAGCACGAGGGTAGCAGTTATCTGGCTTTCCAAAAGGTTCGGATTTTCGTTAGCAAATGTAAGGAGAAGTTTCATTCGGGAGCGAGCCTTTCGTAGAAAATTTCAAATAAGCCATGGTTTGTATTCTATTCACCATCAAATGATTGCGAAGAGCTGCACGATGTTCAGCCAGATTAGATTCTCCTGTCGTCCGTATCTCAATAAACAGCGACAGAATGATGTTGGAGAAACTTTTGTAACTTACCTCTTTACCAACTTTCCTTTGGGTGCGCAGTGTAGCCATTATCCGAGCAGGAATGATTTTGCCCATACTGACAATATCTTTTTTTTCCCTACAAGCGCAGGCGGTCCGGGAAGAGAAGGAAATTGACGAAATCCTTAAGGATCAAGACGCTTCCTGGATCAAAGGCGACGCCGTTGCTTATTCTAGATCTTTTGCCTCCGGAGGTACCTTCACAAATA
Organism: Chryseolinea sp.; assembly: GCA_031400145.1. Taxonomy (GTDB): domain Bacteria; phylum Bacteroidota; class Bacteroidia; order Cytophagales; family Cyclobacteriaceae; genus Chryseolinea. Next base: position 13,297 of record JANNPM010000503.1, read on the forward strand.
TCCGGGGCGAGTTTTACACGGGCAGAAAGGCATTTGAAGATAAGCACGCAGAAATCTTTCAAACGATTTTTAAAGGAACTACTCTTACTCAGAACGTACAGTCGATTATCTTTCTAAAGCCAGATGTGGCTGTTGTAGAAACCATTGCCTGGGTTTCAGGATTTAGGGCTCCACCGCCCGGATTAGTGCTCGATGCCAATGGCAGATTGGTGACGAGATTGCTTCAGGTCCTCATGAAGGATCAGGGTGAATGGCAAATCTACTCCTATCACAACGTAGCCGTGGGGCCAGGCGGTCCTCCGATGGACCATAAGTGATGCTAAATTTCATAATTGGG
>JANNPM010000523.1:0-4025 GCA_031400145.1 Chryseolinea sp.
GGACAATATTTGAGATAGAATCGGCTGTCCGACAAATTTTTTACTTTTACCCATAGTTACGTTTTGTGTGGTAACTCAACATAACTAAAAAGGGTCGCTCTAAACAAGCTACCCTTTTAAAATTTTAGTCGGACAATAGTGATAGCTAATATAAGACAATGAAGAAATTGAAAATTGTTCTTTTAGTATTTGGCGGACTGATTATTACCTACTTCGGACTAAAGACATTTAGAAGTATTTCGGTCGTGGACAATTTAACGGAATTAAGAACAGTACATTTTGTTATTTCGTATCAAGGGATTTACAAAGACGAAGCACAAAACATTGCTGACAACCTTGAAGAAAACTACGCCAGGATTAGAAGTAATTTAAATGACCCCGAACACGATACAATTCGAGTGTTTGTTTATCCGGTGCAGGCTGAGTTTAATAAAGGAACAGGATTGTTAAAAAGTAATGCAAATGGGGTAAGCCGAGGCCCCAACGAGTTTCATTTGCTTTGGACAGATTGGTTTAACAGTATTTTACCCAATGATCCTGTAAAGACGGCCATTCACGAATTTACTCATTGCGTTCAGTTAAACATTCTTATAAAGGAAGAACAGAAAAAATGGAAAGACACGGACAACGGAGATTTTGATAAAATGTTTGAGGAGAAATTTGTTAAGGAATATCCTCAATGGTTTTGGGAGGCTATCTGTGACTACGAAGCACGTATCGTAAATAGTATTAGTGTTAAGTATGGAATGAAAAAGGATCTTACACTGAAAGAGTTGAACAGTAGCAATCAAATCTATAATGTTGGTTACACTATTATTGAATATATAGTTGAGAAATGGGGCAGAGATAAATTACCCGTTTTAATTACATCCTACGTTGACGTTAATACTGTATTAGGTGTAAGTGAATCTGACTTTGAAAAAGGCTGGATGGAATTTGTTGACGAAAACTATTAATGCTTGACGGAGATTCGAGATGGCGGGTGCAGAATCGCCGCAGGAGGGCAATGTTCATACCGTAACGGCCATCAGGGTGAGTTGATTCATAGATTCCTCGATATTATTAAATGCGTGCCTGACCTTCAACGCGCACGCGATGGTCTGGTGACCCTGTGTATAGGTCAGTCATTGATTTTGGTTTGTGGTCAAGTTCATCCCGAACAATATCCGGAGGTAAGCCCAAATCTGCTAATATCCTCGCATAGAAACGCCGTCCTGCGTGGAATCCGATCATTTCCCCTTTTGCTTCTTTAACCAATTGCTGTTTACTGCCAATGAATTTTATTTTTGTCGCCACGTTGGTAAGGCCGGCCCTCGCAAAAATGTTATCGAGTTCATCGCCCAACTTTTGTCGCGAATACGTAAATCCAGATTGGTGATATTGCCTAACAAGATCTTCACTGTACTTATGAAGCGTTGGGATTACAAGCCTACCGTTCTTTGACATGAATTTCTCGAAAGAAAACATAGAAAGGCTGGCGTCGTTGATTGCCAGGATATCAGCGATCCGGAGTCCGGTAAATCAAGCGATAAGAAATGCATCTTTCGCTATCCCTTCGATTGCTGAAAACGTCTGGCAATCCATAATTTTTTTGACTTCGTCAAAGTTCAATCGCGGGACGACTCCGTTTTCTGCCTTGTATGCAAATTTATAAAGAAGCACTTCCGCCAGCATGTCTGCGTCCATATTGATCACCCCTTTTTTTCTGAACCCTTTTGCGTATTTAGTCACGATCTTTAAAGCTCCAATTCTCTTACTGGCTGAACTGTTCGCCACGCCGGCTTCATTAAGGTAGTCTACAAAAGCTGTCAGGACGCTTTCGGATAGATCGCTGAAACGGATCTTCTGATTGAAGCCCTTAAGGTTATATATATAAGTGTTGAGACGGCTCTAGTTTTTCCAACGCCATCTTTTGTATTTTTAAGATATTCCTCTGCCCAAACGATGACTTCATCATTGATAAGCGGAATCATTTCCTGCACATTTTTTTTGCGCGTGATTGCATCCCAGAGCCCGTCCAGGCTTGGTCTTTCTCCTTTGGCATACAAGTCATTATACTTGCCAGTAAGGAGGGTTTCCAAATCATTGAGTTTTTGATTGCCTATCGCGTCGTTCTTAAACCTACCTTTGACCTTATTCCACTCGTTTATGGAGGCTTTCTGCGGGGTAACTTTTCTCGCTGTTTTGCTGGCTCCGGATTACAATTGGGCATTTACCCTCAAGGTCAGAACGCTTTTTTAGCAGCTGAAAGTTTACCTTGAAATTGTCTTTTGTCGTGTTTTTTATCTTAGGTCCAGATTTAGGTACCGATTTTTGATGATCATCGCTGAAAGATACTGCCATTATCTTTCATTTTGCCCCCGAATTTCAAGTCTATTCAGTTTAAGTCAACCGACTCGCATTCCGCCCTCTCCGCTTGAAGGGATTTTGCCTTTGATAGTACTAACAATCTGTTCAGCCTCCGAATGCTAAAAGGAAAACCGGTTTATGTCGATGTCTGGGCAAGCTGGTGTGGTCGTGTATTAACAAGGTTCCTGCCTCCAAAGAACTCGCCGCGAAATTTCAAAGGAAGATATACGTGGCCTATTTAAATGTCAGCGATACCGAGCAGGCCTGGAGAAGGGCAATTAAAAAACAAAAACTCAAAGGGGCTGGAATCCATTTACGAGCCGACAATGAAATCACGCAAAAGATCCGAAACGCTTACAACATCGGGCCCATTCCACGGTATATTTTGATCGATAAAAACGGCAATGTTTTCCGAAGCCATGCGGCGCGGCCGGCGGAGATTGAGCAGGATATTCTGACTCTACTGGAATGAGGCCTGACTTTCTAGGAGCCTTCACGAACCAGTGGCATACAAAATCACTTTCACAGCCAATTGATTGGAACGGATTAATTTCTTACGTTATGAGTAGAATTTGGCTGATTGTGTTATCTGTGCTTTCATTTAACGCAGTTGGTCAGCAGTAGTTTACGATCAACGATGTTGTTGAAAGTTCCCAAGCGAGATCGGTCTATGCAAGTTATGCCGAAACTCAGAAGGAGATCAGCTATTGGATATAAAATACAATTTCAAAAACTTGACAAAATATGACAAATGAAGTACAAGAAAGTCTTTGGCGACAATTTGGAGCCTGTATAGATATGCTCCTTAATGTTATTTCAAGCTGCCCTGACAACTATTTTACAACGAACAAACGGTTTTATTATTTAGCTTATCACAGCGTTATATTTTTAGACTATTATCTTACAATTCCGCCGAAAGACTTTTCACCAACCTTGACTTTTTCAATCAAGGAAGCAGACGAAAGACCGCCAGAGTCAATTGGTGACATGATTCCTGACGAAACATACAGTAAGCAAGAACTCACTGGCTATTTGAATGCAAGTCGTTTGAAGTGCAAAAGATTAATTGAAAGTTTGACAGACACCAAAAAACTTAACACTAGATTTACTGAGGGAAATCAAGAAGGTGATATGGATTATTCAATTTTGGAAATATTACTTTATAATCTTCGGCACACTCAACACCATGTGGGACAATTAAATTTAATAATACGGCAGGACTTTGATAAACACATGAACTGGACTTTTAAGGTTAACGATTAAACAAAAAAAAGCACATGCCGGGTATCGGACCGAGCAACACACTACAGTCTGGGTAGACTTTTCCAGTTCACCGGCAGCAGATCTTCTATATGATTTGTTGCAAACAGATGCATAGTCCTAACACGTCCCTAAGCCGGTAATACGGATTGATTTTATGCAATTTGCAGATGGCCGGTAAAGTAGAATAGACCATCTCTGCAAGCTGTGCCGCTTCATGGCTACCGGCAGAGATAATTCTTGCGGCCGATTTAATGTAAAGCTTTACCTATTTACACTAGCGTTGCGTTGAGGTTTTGTAAATCTTATGTAAAACGCTGACAGTCTTTTATTTAGAGGCATAATTGAATGGAACTGATTTGAAATTTTATTAAAATGAAAGAATGTAACTTGCTGATTTTCAAGTTATATGAATC
>JANNPM010000539.1:0-3009 GCA_031400145.1 Chryseolinea sp.
GTTGCATTCAGGAACCGCACCGAGCCGTCGCCCCAGAGGATGTTCACCCCGCCGATGTGGAACGAGTACAGTCCGTTCTGGTTCGACACGTTAATCGACGAACAGCCGGCCCCGGGCTGGCTTTGCCCGGCCGGCAGCGGGGCCGCCTGACTCTGGCTGTAGCCCCGGATCTCGCGAGACGTGTTCAGATCGGCCCACGCCGAGGTTCGTGCGGGGTCGCGAGGCGCAAGCGGCGAGGCCCTGACCGAAAGCGCAGCGAATATGACGCACATGTATAGCAGCGCCTGCACTCCGAAGTTCCACGCCGCACCCACCGCGCCGATCAGAAAGCCGGCAACACTCGGCCCCACCGTGCGGCTAACACTGAAGGCGATGCTGTTGAGCGCGACGGCGTTCCCCGCTTCGGCACGCGGGACGCTGTGGAAGACAAGCGTGCTGCGCAGTACAAATATGGAGATCGGGGAATTCTGCGAAAAGAATTACGGCGTTACCTTTCAAATGTTCGAAAAATTGTCGGTAAAAGGATCGGACCAGCACCCTCTATATAAATGGTTAAAGGAAAAGACCGGTCAGGAACCAAGCTGGAATTTTTGCAAATTCCTTGTGAAGGCTGATGGCACCGTAAAATTCTTTCCGTCCGATGTCAAACCGCTGAACGATCAGATCCTAAGTGAAATTAACTGAGGCAGGCCTATGGGGCGTCGGGCGTACGACCCTGGGAGCATTTCTCTCCAATCGAATGACATTGGATTCCAGCGCTCCCTTGCCGTCGTCAATTTATGATTTCAAATTGACGGGTCTTGGTGGTAATGTTATTGATTTCTCTGCGTATCGGGGAAAGCGGTTGCTGATTGTTAATACTGCCTCTAAGTGCGGTTTCACTCCACAATACGAAGACCTTGAGAAAATACATCATGCTTATGGCAGCAAGGTTGCAGTTTTGGGCTTCCCTTCGAATAATTTCCTATGGCAGGAGCCATCGACAAATGATCAGATTGCGGAATTCTGCCAGAAGAATTTTGGGGTAACCTTTCAAATGTTTCAAAAGATAGCGGTGAAAGGGCGTGACAAACATGACCTCTACCGATGGCTGGAGAAAAAGTCAGGCAAAACTCCCTCATGGAATTTTTGCAAATACGTTGTCAGCGCTGATGGGAGTAGTGTGACCTTTTTCTCGTCTGTTATTAATCCTCTTGATCCTGCGATCCTCGCGGCATTGGAACGGTAAGTGCCGTGAAATTCCATGCAGGGTATAGAACCTAAAATTTGGCTTCAGGCGTTCAGACTTCGCACCCTTCCGCTGGCGCTGTCATGCATAGCCATGGGCGGTTTCCTTGCCGCTTCTGTCAACGCATTCCGCTGGGATATCTTCCTGCTTTGTATCCTCACCACCATTTGCCTGCAGATTCTTTCTAATCTCGCGAACGATTATGGTGATTCGGTGCATGGCGCAGACAGTCCATCCAGAAAGGGTCCTTCGCGCGCTGTTCAAAGCGGTGTGATCTCCGCGACACAAATGAAATCAGCGATAGTGATATTCGTATTGCTATGCCTTGCAAGCGGTATCACGCTCCTCGCTGTTGCCTTTGGCATGAATTGGACTGCGATCCTTTTTTTTCTTGGACTGGGAATGCTCAGTATCCTCGCAGCAGTTGCCTACACGATGGGCCGGCGGCCATATGGCTACATCGGACTTGGCGATTTTTCGGTGCTGATATTTTTCGGATTAGTGGGAGTGATGGGCTCGTACTATCTTTTTACTCAGAATTTTTCGTGGCGTGAAATATTGCCCGCCCTCAGTTGTGGATTTTTCTCCATCGGCGTCCTGAATGTAAATAACATAAGAGACATTGATTCAGACCGTCAGGCAGGTAAATTTTCAATCCCAGTGCGCATAGGTAAGCATCGGGCCGTGATTTATCATTGGATACTGATCTTCGGCGGCCTAACGTGCGCCCTGACGTACAACCTGCTGCAATACGACTCGCCATCGCAATTTCTATTCCTGCTCAGCGCGCCGTTGTTCCTGAAAATTGGTATTGCTGTCGGGGCAAAGCCATCTCACGAGCTTGATCCGTACCTTAAGCAAATGGCGCTTTCAACATTTCTTTTTGTTGTTCTCTTTGGTATCGGACTGATTTTGGCGTAGGCTTTATTTTTTATCACCCTGACCCTGCGCCTGCAGGCTTCTGCTATCTTTACAGCCATGCAGCAGATCCTTATCCTCGATTTTGGCTCACAGTACACACAATTGATCGCCAGGAGGGTACGTGAACTCAATGTTTATTGCGAGATTCATCCATATAACAAAGTACTTGCATTGACACCGGACGTTAAAGGTATCATCCTTTCGGGCAGCCCCTGTTCGGTCAGAGATAAAGGTGCCCCTTCAATTGACTTAAAGTTGTTCGGTTCCGTCCCGGTTCTTGGAGTCTGTTATGGGGCGCAGTTAATTGCACAGCTTTCTGGAGGCAATGTGTTGCCATCACAGATCCGCGAGTACGGTCGCGCATTGCTAACAACGGTCGATCATCATAATGACCTGCTGAAGGAAGTATCATTGGGAACCCAGGTGTGGATGTCACACAGTGATACAATAGCGGCGGTTCCGGCGGACTTTGAAGTTATTGCCAGTACACCGTCGGTGGACGTTGCCGCCTATAAATTAAAAAGCAGACAGATATACGGCATCCAGTTTCACCCCGAAGTAACCCACACCACGGAAGGAAAGACTTTGCTGCGTAATTTCGTCGTACATATTTGCAAATGCGCGCAGGACTGGACACCGGATCAGTTTGTTGAAAGTACCATCGATGAATTAAAGGAAAGGCTCAGCGGAGACCAGGTTGTCATGGCCTTGTCTGGCGGAGTTGATTCTACGGTAGCAGCCACGTTGATCCATCGGGCAATAGGCAAAAATCTTCACTGCATTTTTGTTGACAACGGACTGTTGCGCAAGAACGAGTTTGGCCAGGTGCTGGACTCCTATAAGCACATGGGTCTGAACGT
>JANNPM010000105.1:0-2879 GCA_031400145.1 Chryseolinea sp.
ACCCTGAAATTGATGTGGTTGTAGAATTAATCGATGACGCCGATGCGGCTTTTGATATTGTGAAGACTGCCCTTCAAAACGGCAAAGCCGTTGTTACCGCGAATAAGAAAATGTTGGCAGAACACCTTGAGGAGATATATCAGCTCCAGCAGCTTCATGGAAAGCCAGTGCTTTATGAGGGGTCTGTCTGCGGCAGCATACCCATTATCCGTAACCTGGAAGAGTATTACGACAATGATCTTCTCACCGGTATTGAGGGCATCTTTAACGGATCTACGAATTACATCCTGACAAAAGTCTTCGAAGAAAAGACGAGCTACGCCGACGCGTTGAAAAAAGCGCAAGAGCTTGGCTTCGCTGAATCCGACCCGGCGCTGGACGTTAACGGATTTGATCCAAAATTTAAGCTCGTTATCGCCATCGCGCATACATTCGGAGTTTTTATCAGACCTGAAGAAGTCATCAACATCGGGATCGACCGGATTTCTGACCTTGATCTGAAATTCGCGCGCGAGAATGGTTATGCTATCAAGCTGATTGCACGAGCATTTAAAATGGCAAACCGTGTTTACGGTTTTGTTGCGCCGCAATTCCTGGAGTCCACCCATCCCCTATATCCCGTGAGAAACGAGTACAATGCAGTTCAGGTGCAGAGTGCTTTTGCGGAACAACAGCTTTTTGTAGGTAAGGGTGCCGGTAGTTATCCCACCGGATCTGCGGTGCTCTCGGATATCTCGGCATTGACATACGATTACCGGTATGAATACAAAAAATTTCATCAATTACACGATCTTCAGTTCTCCAACAGGATCACGGTAGAAGCATTTGTAAGCTTTGATGAGGGGATACAAATTGCTATCAGTGACTTTGAAGAATTAACCTCCGGTTATGCTTCGAACGGAAGGCAGTATATGGTGGGCAAAGTAAGCCTTGAAAAGTTAAGCCTATGGTCACATATTGAAGGAGTGGGAATAATACTTGCTCCAAACGCCCGCCTGACACCACAAAAAAATGAAGAAGTGAAGGCGTTCAGTCTTGCAGAGTAAAGAGGCGCGGGGATTCGAGCGCCGGGTGATTTGGTACGCACGCCGTCATGTCACAAAACTTGCTCACGGAAAGTGTTCCATTTCCGGAGTTCGCAGCATTCACGCCATAACTTTTTGGATTCTCTCTGATTTTTCCTACATTGGCAGACTGTCACTGCTACCGTTTGAAAAGGCTGTTTTCCATACTTTTCCTGCTCATTTTCCTTTTCAATATCGGAGGTTACTACCTTGTGTTCTGGGGTTTGCGATCTAAAGCCAGGGCCGATCTGTTACAGCGACTTGATGCGGAAAAATATACCGGCGATGAGCTTGTTGTCCTGACGATCCCGATTACTCTTCCATATCCGGTCGAAGACAATGAGTATGAACGTGTAAATGGCCAGTTCGAGTACAAAGGGCAATTTTATCATCTCGTTAAGCAACGTCTTGACAACGACACCTTGTTTATGGTGTGCATCAAGGACCTACAGGAGAAAAAGCTTGTCGCGGCTATGTATGCTTATTCTGATATGGCCCACAGCTTACCCTCTTCGGCAAAACACGCGATGGACCTGCTGGGTAAACTATTCAAGGATTATACCCATGATACAATCTCCATCATTGGATACAATGCATGGAGTTTACTCATCGCCTTTCATGAGCCGGCCTTTTTACTCACGTCTCAATGTTATCCCGTTTTCTCCCCTCCACCGGATTTACAGCCCTGATTTCTAGTCATTCAAGCGCATTCGAGCGTGACTAACTGCTGCGCGTATTCAATAGTGATTTGCGCGGCACGTAATTTCATTTATTACATCAGACGTTCAAAAAATAACTGTTTATGAAATGGCCATGCACCCCGTTCCCCCAAAGGGATGATAATTTGGTCTGGCCATTCCATGTGACAACTAAAAACAAATAAATACACATGAAAAAATATCTATACATGCTAACATGTTCAGTATCTCTAATGACATCATGTTACAATTTTGCGACAGCGCAAGGTTGTGTTGCCGTTCGCCAGATGGGTGGCCTCAATCCATTATCAAGCAGCGGATATACCCTCCCTCAAGGCGAAATTCAGATTGGCGCCAGCTATCGTTACTTCCATTCATTCCGTCATTTCGTGGGGAAGGATGAAAAGAAATTCCGACAAACGACTCAGGGAGGTTTCGATGCAAACGGAAATGAAAAAGGTAATGCGGTTAACATTTATTCGCATGCTATTGACCTGAACTTATCTTACGCACTCACAGATCGCCTGCAGATTAACGTCTCCATTCCATATGTAAACAATGAACGCTCACAAGTGCTGGCCACAAAGAAGGGAGGAAAGGTAGAGATCGATGGAAAGATGGTTGACCAAACCCTGGAAGGAACACGATACAGCGTATACGCGCAGGGCATCGGTGATATCCGTATCAGCTCAAACTATTGGGTGCTGGATCCAAAAAAGGCAGTCAATGGCAACTTGATGGTCGGACTTGGAGTGAAGCTCAATAACGGCAGCCATACACGCACAGGAAATGCGCTGGCGCTTGATCCCAATACGCAACAGGTGATTACCGCACGCCAGACAATGGATCAAGCCATTCAGCCAGGAGATGGCGGTGTAGGTTTCTCCGTGGAACTTCAGGGATTCACCAGATTGTACAAAGGCATTTACGGTTTCGCCAATGGATATTATCTTTTCAACCCACGTGAATCAAATGGATCTTTCAAGTCTGCTCCCAAAGCCGGATTGGAAGGTTACAACATCTATGCCTCTCCCGATCAGTATTTTGCACGCGTAGGATTTATGGGATCAGTGCTGAAATCCCGGGCGATGACTTTGTCCCTTGCCGGCAGGTTTGA
>JANNPM010000124.1:0-15626 GCA_031400145.1 Chryseolinea sp.
AGCTATTTTGGCGATGGAGTTGGCAGCCTCGCGTGCATCGGTGTATACCGTTATGGACGCGGGCGCTGAAACGCCACCGGTCTGGTCCACCGCTACAACCTGCAAGGTGTATTCGGTATAGCGCTCAAGGTCACTGAATGTATAGGTGGTGCCCGTCACCATATCCGTGTATTGTCCATCGCGATACAGGCGATATCCTAAGATATTGCCCGGAACAGTATCCCAGGAAATGGCGATGGTGGTCATACTCTTCGAACCAACGGTCAGGCCTGTCGGCGGGGAAGGCGCGGTTGACGATAGTACGATTAAAGAAGCGCTTTGTCCGTTGTTATTTTCTTGTGCCTCCACAACGGCTCCGGTAACATCTACCGAGGCGACAACGGTGTGGGTTCCCGCTAAGGCTGTCCACGTCCCGGTAAAGTCAACTTCACCGTTCGCAGGAATTGCCGATGTGTCAGGAACCGACGCCACGGTTTGCCCCGCCACCGAAAATTCGACCGACAACGGCGTGCCTGAAGCCTTTGCAAAGGCGGATTTGTTCCTCACCGTCGCTTTGAAAGTAACCCCGTCACCAGCCTTAGGATTTTCGGGTAGCCAGTTAACACTGCTGACAATCAGATCAGGCAATTCTCCAGGCGTAGTATTTTCCGGAGGTGGCCCTATCCGCCACGAGCCATAACAATTTGTCCCCACGACCAGGTCACGCGTCCACGGATTGACACGTACGATCTCCGCTTCGCGTGCACCGTCTTCTCCGAACTGTGCGTTATTGTGGCGCGCTGCGCGGGTCAACGGCGCCCACGTTTGCCCAGCGTCGGTTGAACGGCGTACGGCCGCATCGTTGGCGTAAATGTGATTTGCACCGGCTGTGTATACAACATCCGGGTTCACAGGATCCACCGCCACCTGATAGAATCGTCTGCTGTTGAACTGGTCGGCGGGAACGCTTCCCGTCAGTTCAGTGACGGACTTCGTGGCAATATCAAGCTGGTAAAAGTTCCACGTTGCCGTGGCATATATTCTGTTGCGTGAATGATCAAAAGCAATGTCTACGATGTCGTTGGGCAGATCTCCGACTGGCAGCCACGTAATGCCGCGGTCAAGCGAACGCACCACGGTTCTACTTCCTGCTACGCCGTAGAGCTCACGGTTTCCCGTCGGACTGGCCGTGAATACGCCGCGGCACCCGTTCAACTTCTGCCAGTTCTGGCCTCCATCCGCTGACCTGTACTCTCCGGCAAACAAAACGTTTGCATCGTGTGGATCGCCCATGGCAATATGGTAACCGCCGACACGATGCGCGTCGTCCTTGAATTTGGTTACAGTGGCCCCATTATCACGCGTCACCGTGATGTGATAGTGATCAAAATCGTCGGAGTTTTTTTCAACGGCCACCACAACATCCCCATCGCTGGAATATGCACCATAAAAATATCCACCCCACCCGTTGCGCGACAAGTTCAAATATTTCCAGGTATTGCCGTTGTCTTTGGTGACCGACACATCATAGTCCTGCGTGGGAATCACAAACACGCCTGGTGTGGTTGTGCTGAAGTTGAACTCCCGCCCCATCACGGCAGGCAGGCCGTTATGAGCCCAGCGAAAGTGAGCGCCGCCATCAAAACTTGTCTGCATGCCGTCGCTGCCGAATGCCCAGGCCCTATTTGCATTGGTAGGGTGCCATAAGCCATAGCCGACCCGGCCGCCCAGGAATGGGAGGTAAGCAAGCTCATCGGTATTCTCCAAACTTTTTGTCCAGGTGATACCTCCGTCATGGGTATAGTATTTTGGCGTCTCATTGGAATTGATCTCTATTTGAAGGGTCATGCGCAGCGGATTGGCAGGACTCACCTTCAGAAAAGAAGCAGGCATGAAGGTTCCTGCCGTCACCGGATAGTTCGTGGATGTCACCATGGTAAAGGTTTCTCCACTGTCGCTGGAAATGTAAACACCATCCGCGGTGCTGATGAATACCTTGCTTTCACTGCCGGAAGCGGAAATGACATCCATGCCCGTAACGGGCGTATTGAACTTCTTCACGAACGTTACCGCCCCGTCCGTGCTTTTATAAAAGCCGTTGCTGTTGGCCAGGTAGACATATCCTGAAGAAGGATGTACTTTGACAATCGCAAGATTATATTCACTGTTGTCCAGGTGAAGTTCTGACCACGTCTGACCGCCGTCTGTTGTTTTATGAATAGCGTTATGACGTGTAAGTTCTTCGTACCAATCTAAGTAACCCTGCGACCAGTACGCCGTGGTACAATAGCCAAGCGCAGCGTTGAAACTGGATTCATCATAGGCCACCTGCTCACGGATATCCCGATAGCCTGTAATGTTTCGGCTTAGCGTTTGGCTCCATTCCGGCATGACGGCCTGCAAGTTGGTGGTCAAATAGATTCCATGGGCACCCACCCAATCGCGGCCGCCATTTCCGCCAATGGCCAGCGCACGATTGGAATTCTTAGGATCAATCGCCAATGCAATGGCGCCGCGGGCGTTAAACCCGTAGTTGGCGGGGATCCAGGTCGCCCCCGCATCAATACTCCGGGCCATTCCGCCCACATCCGTACCCCATAGCAGCGTATTTCCATCTCCGGATACCGCCCAACCCTGAGGCCATTGGCCACCTTCGCCGCCAATAAAATTCAACGCTTCCGGATAGGCAGGATTTCCGCCTCGGGCAGCAAAAAAGTCTCTTGTAGTCTGCGTTACCAGCGGTAGACGTTGCCATTGCTGCGCCTGAACCTGGACCATGGAAAGTGCAAAACAGAAAATAAACAGAGCCTGCCCGCAGGGCCCAGCGCTAACATAAAGTGATTTCATAAGCGATACTTGATTATCTGAAAAGTGCCCCGGCAAAATGCCGGCGCTTACAATGCATTCGTTTTATCGTACAATGAGCTTACCGGACACGCGCCCGCCTTTTATCGTAATGCCCTTTAGAACATAAGGCCCTTTCGTTAGGTTGTCTACCGGAATGGTCACTTCGGATTGATTCAAGTCCGGTTTATGATAAACCTGCCGTCCCAGATTGTCATGAACGTTCAGTTCGCAAAGTGGTGTTTCAGACTTGACTGTAACGGTCGTGCTGGAAGGATTGGGATATACGCTTAACGTTCCTTCATCACCACCAGCCTCTTCATCAGCGTCCATACGGGCTCCTGCACTAACGGGGGTGATGGCCCAGCGTTGATTATCTCCATTATGAGAGGTCCATTGGAGGATGGCTGCCCCATTGGTTGTCGAGCCGGCGGCTACGTCAATGGATTTGTCGCTAAGTTTGGATACTATCCTGTAATATCCATTCTCCACCTCCTGAATCCGCCACAGCTGGTTGTCGCCGCCGCCATATCCCCACTGCTGAATCATGGCGCCATCTGCGGTAGAAAGATCGCTGACATCGAGGGCTTTGCCGCTATGATGCGCTGAGATCTTGTAGTAGGCTCCCTCCGGTATGATGTCCCACTGTTGGTTGGACGCTCCTAGATATTCCCATTGATGTACAGCGGCTCCGTCGGCGGTCGAAACATTTGAAACATCCATGGCCTTGCCACTGTGCTTGGCGATCACTTTATAAAGCCCATCGAACGTCAGTCCGCTACCCGGAGGGGCGATTCTCCACATACCATAACATTGTCCGCTGACCCAGGCATACCTGGCGCTGGGATGCACACGAATACTCATGACTTCGTGCGGGCCGCCGGGATCTGATGCGCCCAGCGCGGCGTTACCAGTAAGGTTTTCCCAGGATTGCCCGGCATCCGTGGACCGCACCACGGCATTGGTACATGCATACAGGTCGCGATGGTTACCTGCATAAACGATCGCAGGATCCGAAGGGTCAACCGCGACCGTGGCAACGCGCGTTGTTCCGTACTGATCCTGCGGTGTGGGTATGGAGGAGATCGTATTGTTCTCAATCGCCTTGAGTTGATCCTCGGAGGCAACATAAAAGCGGTTGCGCACGTGGTCGTATGCGACGTCCCTGAAATCACCAGGGACGGTGAAAACCGTGGTCCATGTAGCGCCGCCATCGGTTGACGTAACAATGTTGCTGTCTTTTTTACCATACAGCTCTTTCGCCCCGGCGGGGTTGGAGGTAAATACCGCGTCACAGCCACCCATCGCCGACCATGACAATCCCTTATCGGTACTGCGCCAGTTCGAAGCAAAGCAGTTGTTGGCATTGTTGGGGTCGCTGTATCCGATGTCGGGACCGCCGAACGCAATGTTGTTGTTGGAGCCGTCTTTCATATTGGTCCAGGTGGCGCCCCCGTCGCGAGAAACTTTTAGATAGCGGGTGCCTCCCCAGGAATCCGCGTTGCCAAGCCACATGACATTTCCATCTACGGCGTATCCCCCATAACAATATCCTCCCCAATCATTGCCAGAGGGGTTCGCATATATCCAGCTGGTCCCGGCATTGGTAGTCACTGCGGCATTATAATCCTGAAAGGAAAGTAAAACCGTATTGGGTGAACTCGGGCTGATGTTGATCATCCCTCCAACCATCACGGCATTTTCCCCGTTGCCTGACCATACATATGTCTGACCGCCATCGGTACTTTTGGTGAGGATGTCTCCGCCATTGGAGTAAACAATATTGGCGTTCGTGCTATGGAAGGACCAGAATGGCGAACGGGCATTTACCGGAAGAAAAGAGTTTGTGGTGGATACCGTCGCTGTTTGCCACGTATCACCACCGTCGTGCGTGAAATACCGTGGCCAGTTCCAATTGCCCGCGTCATAATACACTAGCATGTAATCAGGGTTAGAAGGACTTACCGTAATTCCATGAAGGGGTGTGTTATCCGGAAGACCATCGTTGTCGTAGTTATTGCCCACATAGTCAAAGTTCACCCCCGCGTCCGTCGATTTCCAAACCTTAAACCATCGGGAAATATATACATGGTCAGGCTGGGTCTCGATAACATCCAGCCCCGTGACATAGTCAGTTGTATACTGCGTAAAGCTGCTCCCGCCGTCGCTGCTGCGCCAAAACCCACGATCGGCACCATCGTTGCTGGCTACATACAGGTAACCAAGCGCGGGATGCACCTCAATCTGCGCATTGTAAAAGCCCTCCTTTATTTTGCTCCAGGAAGTTCCGCCATTGGTGGACTTCCAGATTCCGGTAGGGCCATCGTAGTAGGCTATCGTGCAAATTCCCAGTGAAGCACTGTAACTGCTCTTATCAAATTCAATATCACCTTGGCTCCCGGTGCCTATCGACAGGGATTGTGACCAACTGGCACCTTGGTTGGTAGAAACATACAGTCCGTTGGCGCTACCGTAGTCGTTGCTGTTGGCACCAATACCGACGATGTGATCAGCGTTATGGGGATCGATGGCAAAGCCATTACCGCCACGGGCGTTCCAGCCCACCATACATACCTGCCAGTTGTTACCCCCATTCAAGCTACGGTATATCCCTCCGACATCTGTAGCTGCGAGCACAAAGTCCGGGTCCGTGGACGACGAGATGACGCCCCGGATAACCTGACCACCTTCACCGCCTGGGGATATACCCGCGGTGAGCAGCGCCTGTGACACAATCGGCATTTGCTGCCACTGCTGGGCAGCGGCTAAAAAGCTGCCGGCGATCAAAAACATCACAAAAAGTGCTTTCCGCGCACCCGGATGGCGGTGCAGCAAAGCGTCCGGTAGAATCGGTCTCATAACATCAACGGTTTTTTTCTTAAACAATTCGGGTTATTCAATTCTCTTCACCAAATTCGTCAACGAATGCGGTCAAGACACCGCAAACGTATGATGTATTGCGTCTCTTGATATGGAATCCTTTCCCAATGGAATGGAATATTTTGCCAAAGCATGGAAAATAGTTTACCTCAAGGCATATTAGCATGGCAAGTCACCAAAATAAATTTCTACCACGTGATGGAGCCACAAAGCATAGGCCGCAGCCCTAGAAAGCATTCATCTCTACCAGGAATTTTAACGGCTGCGGTTTGGCTGGTAACAGGCCTACTCCCTACCATGGCCCAAAATATCGGATTTAAGCACATCACCGTGGAAACTGGCCTGGCACAAAATAGCGTGATGTCTATCACACAGGACTCTATCGGATTTCTCTGGTTTGGCACACAGAATGGACTCACGCGATATAGCGGTTATGAATTCCAAACCTTTGAGACGCGCTTTCAGGATTCGACCACATTGCCCAACAATTTTATCAACGCGCTTTGTCCGGATGGCAGTAAACTTTGGGTGGGCACCAGGGACGGGCTTTGTTATTGGGATGTTCGCGTGGCAGCATTTTTCCGTCCCAGTCAGATGTTCGAAGGTGATACACTGCAAGGACACTACGACTTCTGGGATATAATCAAGGACTCCAGAGGCACAATTTGGGCGCTGGGGGAATCTAATGGCTTTCATGTTTTCAGAAAAGATAAACCCGACTCGCACTTTACAAAAGTGCTGGAACTTCAACAGCCCGCGCATAACAAGGTTCTGGACCTGTATGGTCAGTTACTCGAGGACGATCAGGGAAACATCTGGATTGGGACCAGCAAATGCGGATTGTGGATGTACCAACGAAAGGATAAACGCTTTGTAAAGATTCAAATCGCCAACGCTGCAGATTATTCTATTACCTCCATCGCTCAAAATCGGCGGGGGCAACTTTGGATAGGGACTGTAAAAAATGGACTCTTCCAATATACCGAAGGTCATTTCACCTCCGTAAAGGGTCTAAATGATCTGGCTATCCGAAGCCTGTTTGTCGACAGCAGAGATCGTCTTTGGGTGGGTACCGACAAAGGTGGGCTAAATCTCTTGCACGCATCTCCCGGGAGTTTCGCATATTATGATCGAGACATATCGAATACCCATAGCCTGCTGCACAATTCCGTGTGGAGCATCTTCGAGGATCGGCAACACATCATTTGGGTTGGCACCTACGCTGGCGGCGTAAGCTATTATGACCCCAATGTCGGGTCAGTTCAGCATTATCAAGCCGGGCCGGACAGAAAAAAAAATCTCAGTGACAATACGGTATCCGGATTCGCTGAAGATGCAGATGGCAATATCTGGGTTGCCACCGATCGAGGCGGCCTAAACTACCTTGACAGGCAAAATAAAACGTTTCAACATTATCAACACGATGCAGAAAACCTCTTCAGTTTAAGTTCCGACGTCGTCCAGCATGTTACCTGCACATCGCGCGGCCAACTGTGGGCGGCCACCTGGCTAGGAGGGCTGAACTATTTTGATTCTTCCACCAAACGTTTCTATGCCTATACGGCGGGGACAAGTCCCAATGGCATTGCCTCGCTCACTGTAAACTATTTGCTGGAGGATTCTAAAAAAAATCTATGGATAGGCACCTCCGCAGGGTTGGATTTTGTAAACGAAAAATATCTCGTGAACGGTGTTCCTCCAAAGCTTAATGTCCGTCACCATACACAAGATCGTAATACGCCAAGAAGCTTGTCCAATGACTACGCTAAGGTAATATTCGAAGACAAAGAGCAAAACATTTGGGTAGGCACCCAGAATGGCATCAACCTTTTCGATCAAGCCAGCCAGGCATTTGAAAACTATTTGTATAACCCACGACGCAAGAAAATATTCACACCCGATTATGTCATTTGCATCGCGCAGACACCCGAAGGTAACTTTCTGCTGGGAACCAACGACAACGGTCTCCTTATTTACTACGCGGCCGCTGACAGCCTGACTGTTCACAACAAACAGTCGGGATTTTATACCAATACCGTATACGGCATTCTTCGCGACGATCATAACAACTATTGGATGAGTTCAACAAACGGACTTATCAAATACAATCCATTCTCGAATTCGTTTGTACTCTTCAACCAATATGACGGTCTGCAAAGCAGTGAATTCAAAAGCAACGCCGCATTACGTCTGAAAAGCGGTGAAATGCTGTTTGGAGGTATACGTGGTTTCAACCTGTTTCATCCTGACTCCATTAAGCAACCCACAATCGCTTCGCCTCTCATCATCTCAAAACTAAAACTTTCCAACCATGAAATAACACCCGCAAACAGCCGAATTCTGCGAGAAGACATATCCTTGACGCGCAAAATCGAATTAGACTATAACCAATTCTTTATCAGCTTGGAATTTAATTCTCTTGATTTTTCGCTTCCTCAAAAGACTCAGTATGCATTTAGATTAAGTGGCGTTGACAAGGACTGGAACTACGTAGGTACAGCCCGTTCTGCCAATTATTCGTACCTGGCGCCCGGCGAGTATACCTTCGAGGTAAAATCCTCTCTGAACAATGGTATGTGGTCCTCCCCGGTCTCCCTGTTGATGATCATTCATCCACCCTGGTGGAACACGTGGTGGTTTAGGGCTTCTTCGTTTCTGGGGCTTGCTCTTATACTGGCCGTGGCCTACAAAAGGCGCACGCACCAGCTTCAAATGCGCCGAAAAATACTCGAACACATCGTGGAAGAACGAACCGCTGAACTTCAGCAGAAAAACCACCTGCTCGAGGAAAACAAAGAAGAAATTCTTCAGCAAAAAGAAGCCCTGCAACAGCAGCGGGATCATGTTGAACAACAGTACAATACGATCCAAAGCCTGAGCGAGATGGGACAGCGTATCACCGCTTCCATTCATAAAGAAGAGCTTATCCTCCAGTTGCACAACACGCTTGCCAGATTGATGGACATCGCGATGTTTTCAATCGGTCATCTCAATGACAAGGCTGACACCATTGAGTTTTCAACAATTCACGATGTGACGGAAGGCATTAAAGAAGTTAACGTGAGCCTCGGTGAGGAGCGACTTTCAGTGGAATGCATTCGTCGCAAGGAAGCCATCATCATTCACGACACCGCGGCCGAGGCCGCCACGTATCTGCCGGAATTAGTCGGTCAATATCTGAGCAGCGACTTATTTCGCTCTGCCATTTACCTGCCGCTATTTTCGACCGACCGTCAGATAACCGGGGTGATGATCGTGAAAAGCATCCGGACGCAAGCGTATACGGCGCTTCATTTGAACACACTCAAAAGCCTGGCAGCTTATATTTCTATCGCTTATGAAAACGCCACTGTTTATAACGCCATCGAAGCACAGTCGATGGTGCTGTCCAGGCAGTCAAAGCAGCTCAAGGAACTGGACGAGTTAAAGACACGGTTCTTCATCAACATCAGTCACGAATTCAGAACGCCACTGACGTTGATTCTAAGTCCGCTGGAAAAAATTCTTTCGCAATCAAAACCTCAAGACTGGGGAAAATTACGCCGGCAACTGGAGCTAATGAGTAAAAATGCCCAACAGCTTCTTGGACTAATCAATGAGCTACTGGAAATCCGGCACTTTGAATCTACGGGCTCGATGAAACTTCAAGCGGCCGAACATGACATTGTCGCATTCGTGGAAGCGACCCAGCAGCGTTTTGAAACGCTTGCCAGCCAGTACAACATCCGACTTAACCTTCGCGCGGATCATCGCAGCATACTCCTCTGGTTCGACAAGGATATGATGGGTAAGGTGCTAATGAACCTGTTTAGCAATGCTTTCAAATACACGCCAAAAGGTGGAAGAATTGAATCCAACATTGCCATCATCCGTGACGCAACGGGTGAAAGCGTGCGGCTCACGATCTTCGACACCGGCGCCGGTATCCCAGAGAAAGAGCTTCCCTATGTCTTCGAACGTTTTTATCAAGGCGAAGCGCCGCTCAATGCTATCCAGGGAAGCTCCGGAATTGGCTTGTCGTTAGTAAAAGATCTGGTTGAGATTCAAGGTGGAAGGATCACGGTAGAAGGTAAAAGTCCGCATGGCACTGCATTTATTATTGAATTCCCGCTGCGCTCAGGGCACTTTCAAGAGGCTGTTGCAACCGGGGTTACGTCTTCCCCTGTACCTGGGCTTCTGACGCCAGGCACAGACGAAGAATGCGAAATGCCGATCAAAAAAAATATGCCACTTTTGCTCATCATCGAAGATCATTCGGATGTAAAGGAATTCCTCTGGCAGGAGTTCGAAAGTAACTATTCCATTTTGTCTGCCGCAAACGGCGAAGATGGTGTTAACCTGGCATTAGCCCACGTTCCCGACATTATTGTCAGCGACATCATGATGCCCGTAATGGATGGTATACAAGTCTGCAACCTCCTGAAGGCAGATCAGAGAACGAGTCATGTTCCCATCATTTTGCTTACTGCGAAAACCGGCGAGGAATCTCACATCAAAGGACTAGAAACAGGTGCCGACGATTATATATCAAAACCGTTCAATGTCAACATTCTGCGGGCAAGGGTTCAGAACCTCATAGCGTCCAGGCGCAAGCTGCATGCACTGTTTTCCGTGCCTGAACGCGTTGAAGTAATTAACGCGATAGAAAACGTTCACGACCGCCATTTCATTGAAAAGATTGACTCCGCCATCAAGGCTAACATGAAAAACCCCGAATTCACGCATGAAATGCTTACCAGGGAAATCGGCATGAGCAAAACGCAGCTCTACCGTAAACTACAGTCCATAACCGGCAAAACGGTACACGAATATATTCGCAACCACCGTCTTAAATATGCCCATCGCTTACTACAGGAGCAAAACGAAATGCTGATCTTTGAAGTAGCCTATGAAGTGGGATTCAAAGATCCCGCATATTTTTCAAAGTCTTTCCACTCGTTGTATAATCTCTGGCCTACGGATTTAAAGAAAGTAAGAACATGATTGCAATTACACAGGCCTGGTATCTTATGTGTTCTTATCTCGTTTGGAACGTCGATCCTGAAATTTTCTCCGCCAACATCTTTGGTATTGATATAGCGCTGCGATGGTACGGAGTTCTCTTCGCGGTCTGCTTTGCAATAGGGCATCAGCTCTTATTGTACATCTATAAAGCTGATGGAAAGACCGTACGCGATGTTGATGCACTTACTATATACGTTGTGATAGGAATAATCGTGGGGGCGCGATTGGGTCACTTCCTCTTTTATGAGTGGGAAACGCTGATTGAAGCACCGGGTACCTGGATTGTTGAACTTGTTATTCCACCATTTTCGGGGCTGGCCAGTCATGGTGCAACCATCGGTATTTTGCTTTGTATATATCTTTATTCAAAAAGCAGAAAAGATCAGCCTTTTCTCTGGGTCGCTGACAGAATTTCCATTCTGGCTGCCATGGGTGCAGCATTTATCCGCATTGGCAATCTGATGAATTCTGAAATCTACGGTGATAAAACATCACTTCCCTGGGGTTTTATTTTTGAAAGGGAGACTGACCCGAACCTTCTTCCGTTAGTGCCTCGTCATCCCACTCAATTGTACGAAGCGATAGTTTGTGTGTTTCTGTTTTTGTTAACGTTTTATCTATGGAAAAAAAAGCGATTCGAAATTACCAATGGTACAATCACCGGGGTCTTCCTGATCGTGCTTTTTTCCTCCCGATTCCTGATTGAATTTTTGAAGAATGCTCAGAAAGACTTTGAAAATGAACTCTTGCTGAATATGGGACAACTGCTAAGTATTCCTGCCGTCGTGGCGGGGGTCATGATTCTTTTTATGGCCTATCGGATCCAGACCCGCAATCGCGCCGAATAACCACCGTCCTCTCCATCAAATAAAATATACAGTTGCGTAGTGGCCGGCACGCCCCTGCCTGTCTTATAGACAAGTCGAATGCTTACATTTCGAATATTTTACGATCCTGAATGACACAACCGTCCGAGCAGGAGATTATCAGGTCCATCAGGGATGGCGATCCTATGGCCTTTCGGCAAGTATTCGATGCTTGCTATGAAAGCCTGTGCCACTACGCCTTCACCATCGTGAGAGACGCTGATGAAGCGGAGGACACTGTCCAGTCAATGTTCCTGAAGATCTGGGAAAAAAGAAGTGACCTGGATATCAAACAAAGCATAAGATCTTATCTTTTCAGATCGGTCTACAACCAATGTATGAATCACATCGAGCACAATACGGTGAAGGAGAAACATAGAAATCATATGACTGTTGATATGTCAGCGACGGTGGCACCTCAAGTTTTCGTGGATGAGCTTGAGAATAAAGTACGAGAGGCTATTGATATGCTGCCGCCGCAGTGCAGGACCATATTTCTTATGAGCAGGTATGAGGAAATGAGATATTCGGAAATCGCAGCCAAATTAAACATATCTGTCAACACAATACAGAACCAGGTCTGCAAAGCACTTAAAATATTACGCGATACCCTAAAAGATGTAATTGTTTGATCGTCAAGACAGAGCAAAATGAAAATCAATAACAACATTCATGTTACCGATGAGCTGATCTCCAAATATCTGGCAGGAGAAGCGGATCCGGAAGAAGCCGATGCTTTGACTGGCTGGCTCCAGCAACAAGGCTGCCGTGATTACTTTGAGCAATTGGAAACCGCCTGGAATAAGAGCCGACGCGAGACCAAACCTTCGTTCGATAAAGCTACAGCCTGGAACAACCTTCAGATTTCTAAAGGTGCTATACCGGAAAGAAATGCGCAATCTAAAATGAGCACCCTGAGCCCAGTGCGGATAATGGGAATTGCAGCATCTATCCTTTTGGTCATGGCAAGTATTGTTTGGGTCATGCGAGGAACCGAGACAAAAGTGCATAACAAGACGGCAATCACCACGGGGGAGACTGAAACGATATCTCTTCCGGACAATACCACAGTGACGCTGTTCCGGAATACTGCGATTGATTTCCCCGACCACTTTAATAAACACATGCGGAACGTAACCCTCCATCGTGGGGAGGCATTTTTCCGAGTCAGTCCCGATGAACGGAAACCATTTTTAATCCATACTCCTGCCGCGGAAATTCGCGTGGTGGGCACGGAATTTAATGTGCTGGTAAACAATGGAAACACGGAAGTAAGTGTAAAGGAAGGAGAGGTAAAGTTATACACCGACCGCGACACCGTTCATCTCCGGAAAGGATCTTTGGGCAAGGTTACCGCAGGTCAACGGGCCATTGATCTAGGTAAAATCACAGATGGCAACGTTTGGAGCTACGCCACCCGGAGGCTTGTCTTTCAGGATTCCCCCCTGCAGCAGGTGATCCTGGATCTTGAAAAGTCTTACCAATGCACTATATTGCTACGCGATAAAAAGATAGAAAAATGCAATTTCACCGCCACTTTTGATGGCGATGATATCGATAAAATCGTAAATTTAATTGCTGAAATATTGAACCTTACGGTTAGGAAGAATGGTCAGACTTTTATTTTGGAAGGAGAAGGTTGTCCGTAGTGTAATGGTCTTAATTCCATTTGGCCTTTTTTTGTCTTCCGCTCAGGCACAAAACCCCGCTGATGCAAAACTAAGTTGTTCGTTCCAGTCAGCACCTCTTGAATCTGTCATAGACTACCTCTCGCAATCCACGGGCGTCTACTTCGTGTATAGTTCGGACAAGGTTAAAATTTCTCAGAGCATTTCACTGCGGGTAGACAATAAAACGCTGCGTGAAACACTTGGACTTCTCGGCAAAGAGCTCGATCTGCTTTTTAAACTGGAGGGACGACACGTCGTGATAAAGTCTGCGGACCTTGTCAAACCCAAAATTTCGAGAAAGCAGGCAAAAACGCATGCGACGGCATCCGACTCTCAAAATGCGGTGCTGTTAGCACCCAATGAAGGGCGGAAAACTCAGACGATATTCTTCTCGCCGATTCCGCCCGAAACATTCTCACTTCGTCCCCCGGATGCGCAAATGCAGCAGCGCCTGAAACAATTACAGCCATATTTTGACTCGAATTTATTGAAAAAAATCCCCGCCACATATGTTAGGAAACTAAGCAGCAAGGACGTTGACTTAGGATGGTACTTCTCTGTGGGGCCGATGATCAGTGATATCGGACCTTCGATTGAGCTTCAGGGTGGTCTTAAAAGTATTTATGCAGTGTTCTCGCCCTTTTGGGCGAAAAGTGGAACTTTGAATGTCTCCTATGGCCTGGGCACCTACGTCAAGCTTGCGAAGAATTTCTCTTTCAGCCCCATATACACGTTCTCGCAAACAACCAGCATGCAGGAGGAGGGGTACACCATGGGCAATATACTGTTACCATTCACAATAAATAAGAAATTACAGCACCATCAGCTTAGGTTGAGGTTACAGTATGCCATTACGCCAGCGATTAGATTTACGGCCGGTCCCACGCTAAATCAGACAAAGGCTGTTACCCAATATGACCAGGGCAATGTCATATCTGTCAATGTTGTTGAATTCCCAGGTAACTCCAGTGACTCCAATACGATCGGGCATCCGTCTAATCAAGGGACATATTATAGGTATGACTATGATTTCTGGTTAGGTTGGGAAGCCGGCGCTTACTTTAAAGTAAATTTCTCAAAACAGCCATAGTGGGGAAGTGACACTTTCCTGTCTTTAGTTTGAAGTATCCTTATTATTTCAACTAATTCCCTTCGAGTGATGGCAGCAAGAATTAAAGAAGCGATTTCCATTTTGGTAGCACTTGGGCTCGTGGCCGTAATGCAATATTGCGCGGTGCATGCATGTTGTTTATACTAAGGGCTATTTGAAGAGTAACTTCGGATCAATTATATTGAACTTGGCTGCAAACGTAGCATCCTAAAAATATTACCTTTACGTCATCATGCACGTGACCGTATGGCGTTAGTAGAATTGATCATGCCCAAAATGGGTGAAAGCATCGTAGAGGCTACTGTGTTGTCATGGCTTAAGAAACCCGGCGATAAGATTGCGCTGGAAGAATCTATCCTTGAAGTAGCAACGGACAAAGTCGATACAGAAATACCTTCAACGCATGCCGGCGTGCTGAAAGAAATTCTGGCAAAGGCCGGACAACTGGTCCAGGTAGGATCTCCTATTGCGATATTGGAAGCCTCATTGGAGGAAGTAACAGACGCGGAACAACTGCCGCTGCGGGCGCCAACAAGTATCGGAGAGAGGCGGGACATTGGCAAGGAAGAGTCGGAACCAAAAAATTCCAATGGAGTAACCCCCGCGGTCACCGACTATAAAACCAGCAACAAATTCTTTTCCCCCCTCGTACGTAATATCGCCAGGGAAGAAAACATCACCATTGCCGAATTAGAAGCCCTGTCAGGCTCAGGCGCGGAAGGCCGCATCACAAAAAAAGATATTCTTGATTTCGTTGAACACCGCAAGCCGGCGGCACCGGCGTCCGCTGCGGTAAAACCCAAAACAGCGCCTACATCAGTTCACTCATCTTTGACTGCTTCCATGAGCGCGGGAGACGAGATCATCGAGATGGATCGCATGCGGAAGATTATTGCGGAGCGCATGGTGGACTCCAAGCGAATTGCGCCACACGTTACATCTTTCGTAGAAGCAGATGTTACCAACATTGTTTTGTGGAGGAGCAAAGTAAAGCATGACTTTCAAAAACGCGAAGGCGATGCGCTTACCTTCACACCCATATTCGTCGAAGCGGTTGCGTTGGCGATTCGTGATTATCCGATGATCAACATTCAGGTCGACGGAGACCGGATCATAAAAAAGCGGGATATTAACATTGGAATTGCTGTCGCCTTGTCCACCGGCAATCTCATTGTACCAGTTATCAAAAATGCAGACCAGTTGAATCTAAGTGGTATTGCAAAAGCCGTCAACGATCTGGTTAAGCGCGCGCGAAGCAACAAACTTAAGCCA